>DASTTJ010000235.1:0-8000 GCA_035760205.1 Steroidobacteraceae bacterium
TCCTGCTGCGCAAGAACATGCCCAACATCGTGCGGCCGTATCGCAGCCCGGTCGGCGTACCCGGTGCGGTCGTCACGATCGTCGTCGCACTCGTCACTATCTACTACCAGCTGCAGGACCCCATCTACCAGAAGGCGGTGCTGGCGGTGTTCGCGTTCTACGTGCTCGGCATTCTCTACTTCGCGCTGGTGGGCCGGAACCAGCTCATCCTGTCACCCGAGGAAGAGTTCGCGCTGAGCAAGGGCGAGAAAGCCCACGACTGAGCCAGTCGCAAGCGTATGAGCGGGGCGCGTTGCGCGAAGCAGCGCGCCCCGGGCTTCACGCCCGGGGAGGGTCTGTGAGAATTCAGATACTGCTGCTGATCTTTGCACTCGTCGCCGCGGCAATTCTTTTGATGAAGCGTTTGCGTCCTCCGAGTCCACGTGGTTATACGCGACGATCGGACCGGGCACCGCAGCGACCAGACGCGGCACTGGGTGTTGCGCCTCTGTCCACCGATATCGATCGCGGCGGCAGCGGCAGCTGACTTACGCCCATCGTGCTGGCCGCGCCTGGGATGCCGGGGGAAATTGAATGTCGGTTCTGGTTTCGATTGCATTGCCGGCGGTCTTCGTCGTGGTCGCCGGGGCGTGGGTGCATCGCTGGCGGGTGCGCGCACGACGTGAGAATCACATTCGCACGTTCATGTTCCCGCGCGGACTGTTCGAGAAATTACAGGCCGTTCGTCCGGATTTCGGACCCAAGGAGCAGCAGCTGGTGGCGCGCGCGCTTCGCCAGTTCTTTCTGGCCTATCTCAAGAGCGGTTGCCAGCGCGTGGCCATGCCGTCGCAGGCGGCGGACGACCTGTGGCACGAGTTCATTCTGTTCACCCGCGACTATCAACTGTTCTGTGATATCGCATTCGGCCAGTTCCTGCACCACACACCGGCCGTGAAGATGGGCCTGGTGAAGACGGACAACGAAGGGTTGCGCCGCGTCTGGTGGTTCAGTTGTCTCGAAGAGAACATCGATCCACGCAAGGCGACGCGTCTGCCGCTGCTGTTCGCGCTGGATCGCAAGCTCGGCATCCCGAACGGATTTGTCTACGACCTGCATTGCCAGCGCAAGCGGCGCGAAGACGGCGCAACCGCTGGTGGCACCGCGAACTGCGCGGACGATTTCACGGATTCGAGCATCGACGGCTCAACCGACGGCCTGGGCTGCAGCGGCGATGGCGGTGGCGGGTCCGGCGGCTGTAGTGGTGGTTGCGGAGGCGGTGGCGATTGAGCGCCGCGCGTTACGTCGCGTCTTCGGCCGGGACGAGCCTGGGTACGGGATGATTTCTGGGACCAAGCCTTCCCACGATGGGTAGTTTGATAGAAAGGCTCTTCGGATCCACGCCGAAGTTGAGGCCGAGCAGGTTGACTTCGACACCTTCCTCGATTCCTGCCGCGACACCGATGACGCCGAACAGGTTTGCCTGACCTCCCGTGCCGCTCGGGGTGGAGCTTACCGAACGCCAGCCGAGGAAATCCTTGCCGATGGCCGTAGGCGGCAGGTCAACACGCAGCTCCGGAACACGCCGCAGCACGAAAGCCACGAAGGTGTTGGAGTTCGGGCCGGGCCAGACATGATAGGAGTCTGGATAAGGGTAGTCCTTCACGGCAGCGTCGATGCGCTCGATGATCGCATCCACGCCCGGGCCGCGGATGTCGCCTAGCAACTCGGGGCGCGCACCGTACCAGTAGCCATCCGCCGGGCGATTGCGCGCCACCAGCGCGGTGCCGGTACGCTTGAGCCGCCAGCCCATGACCTCATGCACGATGAATTCGCTGGCATTGGCGGGTTTGACGGCGATCCAGGTGTGTACGCCGAACCATCCGCGCCAACTCACCGCGCGCGCGGAGTAAACCTGGACCACGGCTTCCAGCGTGGTGGCGGGATCGGGTGCGAACCCGGCTGGTTCGCGCGAGGCGCTACGCCAGTCGCGCGCGGAAAGCTGGCCGCTGAAGGTGAGGTAGACCACCGCCAGTGGAACGTACGCCAGCATCAGTGCGAAGGTGAGGCGGCGCTTTTTCCGTGGCGGCATAGGGGGCTGACATTAGCAGTGTCCGCGGAGTTCCGGAGGCGGCTATGCTGGATGCCATGAGAAAGCCCGACCTCGACACACTTCGCCTGGAAACCCCGCGTCTGATCCTGCGACCTCTGCGCATGGAAGACTTCGACGCGTGGGCGGTCATGCACAGCGACGAGATCACGATGAAGTTCATTGGGGGCCCGCAACCGCGGGCCACCGCGTGGCGCTCATTCATGTGCATGTGTGGTGCGTGGAACATGACCGGCATCGCGATGTTTTCGGTCATCGATAAGGCGAGCGGCACGTGGGTGGGGCGGTTGGGTCCGTGGTATCCGGAAGGCTGGCCCGAGCACGAGGTGGGCTGGGGCATCGCGCGCGAACATTGGGGCAAGGGCTACGCGACGGAAGGCGCCGCGGCGGCGATGGACTACGCGTTCGACGTGCTCGGCTGGACTCACCTCATCCATTGCATCGAAGAAACCAACGTCGCCTCGCAGGGCGTGGCGAAGCGGCTCGGCTCGCGCCTCCTGCGCCGCGTAAGGATGCCCGCGCCGTACGAGCACCTGCTCGTCGACGCCTGGGGACAGTCGCGCGAGGACTGGAAGAAAAGGGGGTCAGTCCCCGTTTCCTAGGAATCGGGGACTGACCCCATTTCGGCGGCAAGGAGTTGCCGCCCGCTTGCCGCGGGCGTGCGTCGCTCGGCGAACCCGTAAGCCTCCTACACGCCGCAACATCAAGTTTCCTGCGTGCCGACCGCTACAGAAGGCGAGGAGACACGTCGCGATACGCGGCGTCATACCAGATGCTTTCAACGGTCAGTACACGCCTGGGGCGGATCTTCAGAAAGCGCAGACGCACGGAAGGTCTGCGCGCGGCGGTCGTCGTGTCCGAGAACGAGATCGCGGTGGCCCTCGTGCGCAAGCTCGAAGGTCAGCGTCCGAAAGTGCTGCGTATCGTGGTGGAAAAGGCGCCGCTCGGATTCGCCGATCCGGTGCTCAAGGAAATCATCGCGGATTTCGATCTCCGCCGCGTGCCGGTCACTGCCGTCATCAATTCGTCCGACTACCAGATCGCGCAGGTACAGGCACCCGACGTACCCACCGAAGAACTGCGCGCCGCCGCGCGGTACAGCATGCGCGATGCGTTCGATTTTCCTATCGACACCGCGACCCTGGATGTTTTCGAGATTCCCGAGCAGACCAGCAGCGGCGACAAGCGCATGTGTTTCGCGATCGCCACGCGCGGCGACGCCGTCGCGAAAATCAGCAGCATCTTCGAGCGCCTGTTCCGGCGCTTCGACGTCATCGACATTCCTGAACTCTGCCAGCGCAACCTGTGCAGCCTGTTGCCGCACGACGCCAAGGGCGTGGCGCTGCTGCTGATCCGCGATGAATCCGCGCAGCTCGTGCTGACCCGCCGCGGCATGTTGTACGTGACGCGCCGCTTCGATTTCCGCCAGCGGGGCGAGCTGAACGGCGACGCAGACGCGGAAGCCGATGAGCTGCCGATGGATCCGCAGGTGCTGTCGCTCGAATTGCAGCGCTCGCTCGACTATTACGAGAGCCACTTCGACGAGACGCCCATCCACGACCTGTTCATCGCACCCGCCGGCATTCGCGCCAACCTCCTGGCCGCGGAGCTCGGCATTTCGACCGGGCTGCGCATCAGCATGTTCAACATCCACGACCTCGTGGACGTGTCCTTCAGCGCCGAAATTCCGGCCGGCTGGCTTCCTTGTATGGCCATCGGCGCCGCCATGCGAGCGCGCAAGGGATGAGCGCCACCATGCAGGAAGTGAATCTCTACCAGCCGGTCGCGAAAGGCGTCCGTGGCGCGTTGAGCGCCAGCTCGTCACGCAACTCGCTGTTGCTCGTCGGCGCAACTTTGTTGGGCCTGTGGGGCTTTGCTTATTGGCAGGTGGATCGTTTGCAGAGCGCGACGGAAGTCGTGCGCAACCAGGCGCAAGCGCAGGCAGCGATGTCCGCGGCGCAGGGTCCGCAGCTCGATGGTTTGTCGGATGAGGAACTCGAGACGCTGCTGGCCAGGCTGAGCAGCGACGTAGACATCAAATCTCGAGCGCTGGCATTGCTGAGCGGTGAGTCGCAACGCCCCGCGGCCGGATTCGCTTCGCGGCTGCGCGCTTTCGGCGCACGTCATGTGGACGGCATCTGGCTCGAACGGCTCACGTTCGGTTCGGCCGTGGAGTCCGTGAGTGTGGCCGGTTCGACGATGGCGCCGGGCACGGTGCCTCAGTACCTGCGCAGTCTCGCCGCCGATCCGGCGCTCAAGGGCGGCCAGATCGACGAATTCGTCATCGAGAAGCCGGTGAGCAAGGGTGCCGCCAACGGACGCCTGAGTTTCCGCGCCGGCCATCGTGGGCTCGCGCAGCCCGAGATCCGCGCCGGGACAACTGAAGCGGAGGACACCTGATGAACGCGGGCGCGCTCCAGAGGCGATACGAGACGATGACGCTGCGCGAGCGCGCGATCGTCATGTTGGCGTTGCTGGGTGTGCTCGTCGCTTGCTGGGACTCATTGTTGATGGAACCGCTGCGGCGCACGCAGATCGAGCTCAAGGCGCAACTGGCGAGCGTCAGCGAGTTCGGAGGAAACCCGCAGAGCACGGATGCATCGGATCCGCGCCAGATTTCCCTCACACGCGCGGGCGAGCTGCAGACGCAGCTGCAGGAACTCGACGCTCAACTCGCCACCACCACCCGTGGTTTTGTTTCTTCGCAGCGCATGATCGAACTGTTGCACGACGTGCTCAATGCGCAGGGCAGGCTCGATCTCGTCAGCATCCGCAACCTGCCCGTGACCGCGCTGATACCCGATGCCGAGGAAGGCGCGGCGCCGCGGCCGCCGTACGTGCATTCCATTGAAATCGTCATCGAGGGTGAGTACGCGGACATTCTCGATTACCTGACCGCGCTCGAAGCGTTGCCGTGGAAGTTCCGCTGGAACGAGCTGGACCTGATCACCCGCGGTTATCCGCGCAATCGCGTGCGCATCGAACTGTCGACGCTCAGTCTCGATTCCACCTGGCTGGGAGTCTAAGGCCGTGCGCAGCGATCCAAAGGCCCTTCGCTGCTTCTGCCTGACGCTGTTGCTGGCCGCGAGCGCTCAGGCGCAGAACGTTCGCGATCCCATGCGGCCGCCGGGCGCCACACCCGCCGCGTCCTCGCGTCCGCGGGTCAGCACGACGCTGAAGCTCGAAGGTGTCATCTCGGGTTCGGTGCGCGTGGCCATCATCAACGGGCGGCTGGTGCGCACGGGCGACGAAGTGGCGGGCGCACGTATTCTCGAAATCCTTCATGACGGTGTGCGCTACTCGCGCGCCGGCAAAGTTCAATCTCTCCTGTTACCCGACGTGCGCGCGCTGGCGATCACGCGGCTGGCCAGTTCCCCTGAGGCAAACAAGCCATGAAACGCCTGATCAAGATCCTTCCGCTCACCTTGTGGGTGCTCGCCGCCACGGCCAGCGGTCAAGACGTGCACGGCGATAGTGCCGCCCCTCGCTACGACTTCTCGGTCGAAGACGCGCCGGCACGCGCTTTCTTCGAAGGACTGGTCGTGGGTACTCCGGTCAACATGCTGGTGCATCCGGACGTGAAAGGGCGAGTCTCGCTGTCGTTGAAGCAGGTGACGCTGGAAGAAGCGCTCGAAGCAGTGCGCGACCTGTACGGCTACGACTATAGACCGTTGGCCAACGGCTACGTGATCATGGCGCCCGCGGCGCAGACGCGGGTGTTCCAGCTCAACTACCTGGACTTGCAGCGCATCGGAGTCTCGCGCACGCGCGTGAGCTCGGGCCAGGTCTCGCAGGGCAGCAGCTCGTCGAATGAAGGCCAGGGCGGCAGTGACGACGAGAAGACTCAGACCAGCAGCACCACGGGCACCGCGGTGCTGACCCGCAATGAATCCGATTTCTGGAAGGGCATCGAGACCGACATCGCGTTGCTGGTGTCGGGCGATGTCAAGAACAGCGTGGTCATCAACCGCCAGTCCGGCGTCGTCATGGTTCGCGCATTCCCCGAAGCGCTGCGCGCCGTGGGTGCGTATCTGCGCAAAACACAATCGACCATCACGCGCCAGGTGGTGCTCGAGGCCAAGGTGATCGAAGTCGAGCTCAACTCGGGTTTCCAGGCAGGCATCAACTGGACCGCGTTGGTCACGAAAGGCAACAAGACGGCCGCCTTCGGCCAGAGCACGCCTCCCGGCGGCTTCGGTGCCAATCCCTTCTCGCCCACGGGCACCGACGTGGTGGTCGCACCGGGCAATCCGATCGTCGGCCAGGTGGTTGACGCACTCGGCGGCGCATTCACATTCGCCTTCGATTCCACCGACTTCAGCGCGTTCATCGAACTACTCGACGCGCAGGGCCGCACCCGCGTCTTGTCGAGCCCGCGTGTCTCCACGCTGCACAACCAGAAAGCCATCATCAAGGCAGGCACCGACGAGTTCTTCGTCACGGGTGTATCGAGCGACACCACCACGGGCGAGTCCACCACCACCTCGCTCGATGTCGAGCTCACGCCATTCTTCTCTGGCGTGGCTCTCGACGTGACGCCGCAGATCAGCGACGACGGCACGGTACTCATGCACATTCATCCGACCGTGAGTGATGTGCAGGATCAGAGCAAGCGCATCTCCTTCGGGGGATCGACAAGTGATCTGCCGCTGGCGGTGAGCCAGATCCGCGAGTCCGACAGCGTGGTGCGCGCACGCAGTGGCCAGGTCATCGTGATCGGCGGCCTGATGCGCGAGACGCGCCAGCGCGACGATTACAAGACGCCGTTCCTCGGCAATGTTCCCGGGATCGGCAACCTCTTCAAGAGCAAGCGCGATCTCTCCAATACCGTTGAACTGGTGTTGTTGCTCCGCCCCGTCGTCGTCGAAGACAGTGACTGGGATGGGATGGTGCGCGAGACCACCGACCGCGCCGCGGCCCTGAGCAAGAAGGGTGACGTCGAGGGCGTCAGATGAACCCGGAACGCCGGAAGAAGATCCGCCTGGGCGAGCTGCTCATCGAGCAGAAGGTCATCAATGAGGCGCAGCTGAACCAGGCGTTGGCGGAGCAGAAGAAGACTGGCCGCAAGCTTGGCCGCGTGCTCACCGACCTCGGCATCGTGCAGGAGCAGCAGCTCAACGAAGCGCTGGCTCGCCACCTGCAGATTCCTTTCGTCGATCTCAAGCAGCTTACGCTCGATCAGCCCGTGGTGCGCCTGCTGCCCGAAGCGCTGGCTCGGCGCTTCCGCGCGCTGGTGCTGCAGTCGGATGCGCGCGGACTCACCGTCGGCATGGCCGATCCGACCGACCTGTTCGTGTACGACGAACTGGTGGCGCGGCTCAAACAGCCGATCCGCATCGCGCTCGTGCGTGAGACTGAACTCCTGCGCACGATGGATATCGTTTATCGGCGCACGGAGCAGATCGCGTCCATCGCGCTCGAAGTGCGCGAAGAGCTGCGCGCCGGCGACATCGACATCTCCCAGCTGGCGATCGATGAGGGATCTTCGGACGCGCCGATCATCCGCCTCATCCAGACCATCTTCCATGACGCGGTCAATGCGCGCGCCTCCGACGTCCATATCGAGCCCGGCGAAGGGCTGCTGCGCGTCCGTTTGCGCGTCGATGGCGTATTGCAGGAACAGACCATCGAAGGCCGCGGTGTGGCCAGCGCGCTGGTAACTCGCCTGAAACTCATGAGCAGCCTCGACATCTCCGAGAAGCGCCTGCCGCAGGACGGCCGCTTCTCCGTCAAGGTGAAGGACCGTTCGATCGACGTGCGCATGGCCACCATGCCCGTGCAGTTCGGCGAGTCGATCGTGCTGCGCCTGCTCGATCAGACCAACAGCCTCATGACCCTCGAGCAGTTAGGCATGCCGGCAGCCATGCTGGCCAGGTTTCGCGGTCTCATCGAACGACCCGCGGGAATGATGCTC
>DASTTJ010000236.1:0-4753 GCA_035760205.1 Steroidobacteraceae bacterium
AACCGGCGGGCCGACCTGCCCGGTCACCCGGTCATGCGGCGCTGGTGGGATCACATGAAAGACCTGATGCACACGCATCCCGACGGCCGACCGATCGAATGGCCGCTCGTGTCCATGTTCCATCTCGACTGATCACAGGAGCCTTCGTGCACGAGCTCGACCGCACCATCCAGCTGCTGATCCGCAATCTCGTCGAGATCAAGGACACCTCGGGCGAGTTCCTGCTGCGCCTGCCGGATGGCCGCGTCATCGACACCAAGGGCTGGAACGACTGGGAGTGGACCCACGGTGTCGGCCTGTACGGCATCTACAAGTACTACCAGATGACGCGCGATGCGCGCTGCCGCGAGATCATGCTCAACTGGTTCCGCGACCGCTTCGCCGCCGGCACGCCCACCAAGAACATCAACACGGTCGCGCCGTTCCTCACGCTCGCCTATCTCCACGAAGAAAGCCCGGACAGTTCCTGGCTGCCCTACCTCGACGAGTGGGCGGAATGGCTCATGGATGGCCTGCCGCGCACCGAGGAGCACGGCTTTCAGCACATCGTGTTCAACTCCGAGAACCGCGAGCAGCTCTGGGACGACACGTTGATGATGAGCGTGTTGCCACTGGCCAAGATCGGCAAGTTGTTAGGGCGTCCGCAATACGTGGAAGAAGCGCGCCGCCAGTTCATGCTGCACATCAAGTACCTGGTCGATCGCAAGAGCGGGCTGTGGTTTCACGGCTGGACCTTCGACGGCCGGCATCACTTCGCCAACGCATTGTGGGCGCGCGGCAATTGCTGGGTGACCATCGCCATTCCGGAGTTCATCGAGCTGCTCGACCTGCCGCCCGGCGATGGATTGCGCGAATTCCTGCTCGAGACTTTACTGCAGCAGATCCGCAGCCTGGTGAAATACCAGGACGCCGGTGGTCTGTGGCACACATTGATAGACGATCCGAAGTCTTACCTGGAAGCCAGCGCTGCCGCGGGCTTCGCGTACGGCATCCTCAAATCCGTAAGGAAAGGCTACATCGGCGCGGAATACGAGGAAGCCGGCATTCGCGCCGTGAAGGCGGTGCTCGGCAATATCGACAAGGCTGGTGAGCTCAAGAACGTCTCTTTTGGCACTCCGGTGTTCAACGATCTGGACGGCTACCGCAGTATCCCTCTCACCTCGATGCCCTATGGCCAGGCCATGGCCATCCTCGCGCTCGGCGAGTTCAAACGCGCGTTCATCTAGGGCAAATCATGTCAGCACGCCAGGTCAAATTCGGCCACTACCTCGCCTATGGCGCCAACGATTTTCTCGGTGCCGGCGCGATGTCCGTCATCGGCATGTGGATCCTGTTCTTCTACACGACCTTCTGCGGCCTCACGGCCGCCGAAGCCGGCATCATCTTCGTGGCCGCGCGCCTGCTCGACGCGTTTTTCTCGCCCGTCATCGGCTACATCTCCGATCACTTCCACCACACCTGGCTGGGCAAGCGTTTTGGCCGCCGGCGCTTTTTCATCCTGCTCGCAATACCGCTGGTGCCGAGCTTCGCGCTCATGTGGATCGAAGGGCAGACCTTCTGGTACTACCTGATCACGTATTGCTTCTTCGAGCTGGTGTACGCGATGGAAATCATCCCGTACGAAACGTTGGCGGCGGAAATGTCGCCCGACTACAAGACCAAGGCGAAGTTTGCGGGTGCGCGCATCATCTGCGGCCAGATCGCCAACATCGCGGCACTGTGGCTGCCCGGATTGATCATTGCGCAGGTCGGTGGCAAGGAGTCGGCCGACACCTTCCTCTACCTCGGCATCATCTTCTCGGTGTTCTTCGTGTTCGTGGCGCTTGCCGTGTTCCTGTTCACCTGGGAAAGGCCGCGTGAGGAAATCGTCAGCATCGAGCCTGCGCCTGGCCGCTCGCCGTTCAGCAATCTGAGCCAGCTCTACGAGGACCTGGCGGCGACGATGCGCATCCGCGCATTCCGCCTGCATCTCGGCATGTATCTCGGCGGCTACATCAGCCAGGACATCCTGAACGGTGTGTTCGCCTATTTCATTGCGTTCGCGCTCGCCGGAACTGTCGCGACCACTTCGAACATCACGACGGTGATGGCATTCGCCCAACTGTTGTCCGTTGGAATCGCCATCTGGCTGTGCATCCGCATCCACGCGGCGCCGACCTACCGCATCGCCATCTCGCTGTTCGCCGCCAGCATCGTCGCAATGCTGCTGCTGTACGGCACCGGCACCATCGACCTCACCTGGCTGTTCGTGGCGGTGGTCATTGCGGGCCTTGGGCGCGGCGCGCTCAACTACATCCCCTGGAGCGTCTACAACTACATGCCCGACGTCGATGAAGTCGTCACCGGCCGCCGGCGCGAAGGCGCATTCGCCGGCGTCATGACCTTCGTCCGCAAACTCATGCAGTCGGTGGCGATATTCGCCGTGAGCCAGATCCTGAACATGGCCGGCCTCATTCCGAAATCGATGGCGCAGCCGCAATCCGTGGTGAATGCCGTGCTGCTCATCATGGGAGTGGGAGCGATCGGTGTCATGGCTTTCGGCTTCATCGTTTCACTGCGTTTCAAGCTCAACAGCGAAACCCATGCCGTGCTCATGGAAGAGATCGGCCGGTTCAAGAGCGGAGCCACCACGCCTCCGACGCCCGCGAATCGCGCTGTCGTCGAAGATCTGACTGGCTGGAAGTACGAACACCTCTGGGGCAAGGGAAAGGCCTGAGCGCCATCCACCGCCCTGGTAGCTAGAGCTTTGCGCAGACCGAGGATTTCGGCGCGCCGCGATCCACGGCCGCGGCGCGGCCACGCGCCGAGAGCGTGGCGCGCAACGGGAGCTCCTTGATGGCGCGCAGTCCCGAGACCGCGTCCTTCGCGTTGGCCTCGGCGCCGGCGATATTGGTATGCACCGTGTCGTCGATGAATTGCGCCGTGACCGCCTCCGGACCTTCGCGCGCAAAGCGATCGGCACTGATGCGCGTGAGATCCACGAAGGCGACTTTCTCGTTGTTCGCCGTCTGCAAGGTCCAGCGCCGGTAGGTCTCGGCGTCACAGGGGATGCGACCGTCTTTCCAGTGGTTGGTCTTGGTGAGCGTGAAAAGAATGGGGGTCGCCCCCTTCTCGCGCGTGTCGGCAATCATCTTTCGCAGGTACCAGCCGAACGTGTAGACGATCTCGTGTTTGCCCGTAACCACGTTGTCGATCTGCTCGGACTCATTGCCGATTCCCGGGATCGTGCCGCGTGCGCGCAACGGTCGCGTCGAGCCCGGCGGTTCCGCGTTCGTGGCCCCCGAATCGTTGTGGCCGAACTGGATGATCACGAAATCGCCGGCTCGCACTTCTGCCAGCATTCGATCCCAGTGGCCTTCGGTGATGAAGGTGCGGCTGCTGCGACCACCGCGCGCGACGTTGACCACACGCAGATGGGTGAAGAAGGGCTGCAGCACCGCACCCCAGCCCTGCTGATTCTTGGGGCCAGGGTTGTACGACGCCGCGGTGGAATCGCCCGCGACGAAGATCTGCGCGAAAGCGCCGTTGGGAGCGGATGCGCAACCTGCCAGAAGAGCAAGGCCCACAGGCAGCGCGAGAATGCGCAGGAATCGAAAAATGGGGTGGACGATGGGACTCGAACCCACGACAGCCGAGATCACAACCCGGGGCTCTACCAGCTGAGCTACGCCCACCATTGAAACAAACTCTCTAAACCTACAGTTGGCGCGCCCGGCAGGAGTCGAACCTGCGACCACCGGCTTAGAAGGCCGGTGCTCTATCCAACTGAGCTACGGGCGCAGCCGGATCGGAAGCCTACCTCAACGCCCACTGGGGCTCATCGGTTGGTCGGGGCAGCAGGATTCGAACCTGCGACCCTCTGCTCCCAAAGCAGATGCGCTACCAGACTGCGCCATGCCCCGAGCCGATTCCTGATACCCCACCGGGGACATCACCCCGGCATACGGGGGCGCGAATGATACGGAGGGGTTCCCAAGGGGTCAATTGAAGCGGATGCGACCCCCGTCACGAGCTCATTTACGGCGCCAGACGGTCGCCCCACCCGGCTTGTCTTCAAAGATCACGTCCGCGGCCGCGAGTTCGTCCCGGATCCGGTCAGCGGTCGCCCAGTCCTTTGCGGCGCGCGCCGCCTTGCGGGCCTCGAGTTTTTGTTCGATCTCGGCCCTGGACATGCCTGAATCGTCGTCGGCGCCGTGAAACCAGTCGGCGGCCCGGAAGAGCCCGAGCACCTCTCCGAGATGGCGAAGTTCAGCGGCGCCGGCCGCAGCGGTCGCAAGCTCGCCGCGATCGCGTGCGCTGTTGATGGTACGCGTCACCTTCTGCATCGCGGCCAGCGCTTCGGGCGTATTGAAGTCATCGTCCATCGCGGCGAGGAACTCCGTGGTCGCCGCCGACGGCGCAACGACAGGCTGCACCGGCAGATCGCGCAGCGCCGTGTAAAACCCGTTCAGCGTCGCCTCCGCCTGCGCGAGCTGATCGGGCGAGTAGTTCATGGGTCCGCGATACTGGCTGGAGAGCAGGAAGAAGCGCAGGACCTCAGGGTGCCTGACCTTCGCCATGACTTCGCGCGCGGTAAAAAAATTGCCCAGCGACTTCGACATCTTCTCGTTGTCGATGCTGAGGAATCCGTTGTGCATCCAGATCTCGGCGAACTTGGCCGAAGTAGCGGCGCAGGTTTGCGCGATCTCGTTCTCGTGGTGCGGGAACTTGAGGTCGAGTCCGCCGCCGTGAATGTCGAAATGATCGCCGAGCT
>DASTTJ010000237.1:0-9864 GCA_035760205.1 Steroidobacteraceae bacterium
GCGTATTGCGGCCGACAATCGAGATTTCACCGACCGGCGTGCGCACCAGCGTGCCAGTAGAACTAATCATCATGAGCTCATGTTCTGAATTCACTTGCAACGCTGCCACCATTTCGCCGTTGCGATCGGTGGTTTGCAGGGCAATGACCCCCTGCCCGCCGCGCCCGTGTTGCGGGAAGTCTTCGAGCGGCGTGAGCTTGCCGTAGCCGTTGGCCGATGCCGTGAGCACCAATCCATCGCCTACGACAATGAGCGAAATGAGTTCCTGCCCCGCGGCCAGCTTGATACCGCGCACGCCCGTGGCTTCGCGGCCCATGGGCCGCACCTCTTCTTCGTTGAAGCGGATCGACTTGCCGCCACTGGAGGAAAGGATGATTTCGCGCGCACCGTCAGTCAACGCAACTCCGACCAGCCTGTCATCCGTATCGAGCCCGAGCGCGATGATGCCGCTGGCCCGCGGGCGCGAGAACGCCGACAGCGGCGTCTTTTTTACCGTGCCCTGGCTGGTCGCCATGAACACGAAATGCTCGTCATCGAACTGTTTGATGGGCAGAACCGCGTTGATGCGTTCGCCCTCTTCGAGCGGCAGCAGATTCACCATGGGTTTGCCGCGCGAGCCGCGGCCCGCCTGCGGAAGCTCGAATACACGCTTCCAGTACACCTTGCCGCGATTGCTGAAACACAGGATGGTGTCGTGCGTGTGCGCCACGAAGAGCTTTTCGACGAAGTCTTCGTCTTTGACCGACGTGGCCGCCTTGCCGCGGCCGCCGCGCCGCTGCACCTGGTATTCGGTGACCGGCTGGCTCTTGGCGTAACCGGCATGCGACAGCGTGACGACGACATCCTGCGGCTCGATGAGGTCTTCGGTAGATAGATCGAGGTGGTCGCGGTTGATCTCGGTGCGGCGGGCGTCGCCGTATTGATCGCGGATGGCGATCAGTTCTTCGCGGATGACCTGCGTGAGGCGCTCGGGGCGCGCCAGAATATCGGTGAGGTCGACGATGGTGGCCAGCAAATCCTGGTATTCACCGATGATCTTGTCCTGCTCGAGGCCCGTGAGCCGGTGCAGGCGCATGTCGAGAATGGCCTGGGCCTGCGTCTCGGATAGTTTGTAACCCCCACCCTCAACCGTGATGCCGAATTCAGCGGCGAGGCCCTGCGGACGCGTGGAGATGTCTCCCGCGCGCGCCAGCAACTGCGGGACCACGCCCGAGCTCCATTCGCGCGCCGCCAACTTCGCCTTTGCCTCTACCGGCGTGGGCGAAGCCTTGATGAGCGCGATGATCTCGTCGATGTTGGCGAGCGCTATCGCGAGACCCTCGAGGATATGGGCGCGATCGCGTGCCTTGGCGAGATCGAATATCGTGCGGCGCGTGACGATTTCGCGCCGGTGCCGCAGGAATGCCTCGAGCATTTCCTTCAGGCCGAGAAGCTTGGGCCGGCCGTCGATGAGCGCGACCATGTTGATGCCGAACACGGTTTCGAGTGGCGTCTGCGCAAAGAGGTTGTTGAGCACCACTTCGCTGACTTCGCCGCGCTTGAGCTCTATGCACACGCGCATGCCGTCCTTGTCGGACTCATCGCGCAGTTCGGAGATGCCGTCGATTTCCTTGTTGCGAACCAGCTCGGCGATGCGCTCGAGCAGGCGCGCCTTGTTCACCTGGTAAGGAAGTTCGGTGACGATGATGGCCTGGCGGCCACCCACTTTGTCGATGTCTTCGAAGTTGCAGCGCGCGCGAATGGACAGGCGGCCGCGGCCGGTGCGATAGGCGGTGGCGATCTCGGTCGCCCCGTTGATGATGCCAGCCGTCGGGAAATCGGGGCCCGGCACGTGCTGCATGAGCTCCGCCAGCGTGACTTCGCCATCGTCGAGCACCGCCAGGCAGGCGTTGATGATTTCGACGAGGTTGTGCGGAGGGACGTTGGTGGCCATGCCCACCGCGATGCCGGCGGAGCCGTTGACCAGCAGGTTGGGGAACCGCGCCGGCATGACCGTCGGCTCGGTTTCCGTTTCGTCGTAGTTTGGCTGGAAATCGACGGTTTCTTTTTCGATGTCGGCGAGCAGTTCGCTTGCGATGCGCGACATGCGTACTTCGGTGTAACGCATGGCGGCCGGCGCGTCGCCGTCCACCGAGCCGAAGTTGCCCTGGCCATCCACCAGCAGATAACGCATGGAAAACGGCTGCGCCATGCGCACGAGAGCGTCGTACACGGCGTTGTCGCCGTGCGGGTGGTATTTGCCGATGACGTCGCCGACGACGCGGGCGGATTTCTTGTAGGCCTTGTTCCAGTCGTTTCCGAGCTCGCGCATGGCGTGCAGGATGCGGCGGTGAACGGGCTTCAGACCGTCGCGCACGTCGGGCAGCGCGCGGCCGACGATGACGCTCATGGCGTAGTCGAGATACGACTGGCGCATCTCGTCTTCGAGATTCACGGGAAGAATTTCGCGCGCGATTTCGTTCATGGAAGGGCCTGAAAAAAGGTGCGGAATTCTATCACGTGAGCCTAACCAGGAAGCCTGTTTTAACGCCCTTTGCACGGCCCGCACGTCTATAATTCACGCCCTCATGACGACCCCCCAATACGCGGGCAACTCGCCCCACGATTCGCCGAATAGCGACGCGGCGGAAATCGCGAAGTTCGAAGCTGCCGCGCATCGCTTCTGGGATGTCGACGGCGAGTTCAAACCGTTGCACAAGCTCAATCCCGTGCGGGCGCGCTACGTCGCGGAGCGCTGCGTTCTCGCTGGCGCCAGTGTTCTCGATGTGGGATGTGGAGGCGGATTGCTCGCCGAATCGCTCGCGCGCGCGGGCGCGCAGGTCACGGCAATCGATCTCGCGCCCAGCATGGTGGAAACCGCGCGGCTGCATGCGCTCGATTGCGGCCTCACCATCGACTACCGGGTGGAGGCCGCCGAACAGCTGCTGAAGAGCCCCGGAAAATTCGACGTGCTCACCTGCATGGAAATGCTCGAACACGTACCCGATCCCGCCGCCACCGTGGCGGTGCTCGGCAAACTGTTGCGCCCCGGTGGTCACCTCTTCCTCTCCACCATCAACCGCAATTTCCGCTCTTTCGCGCTGGCCATCCTCGCCGCCGAATATGTGGCCAACCTGGTACCACGCGGCACGCATGAATATGAACGCCTGCTCAAACCGTCGGAAGTCGCGCGTTTCGCGCGGGCCGCGGGTCTCGATGTCGTGGACATCGCCGGCCTGCAATACGACCCGATTCGCGAGCAATGCACGCTGGATGCAAACCCCGCCGTGAACTACCTCATGCATCTCACGCGCCGGCCGGTCGCAGGCGCGGCATGAATCACGTCATCAAGGGTGTGCTTTTCGATCTCGACGGCACGCTGCTCGACACTGCCCAGGATTTCCACGAGTCGCTGAATCAGTTGCGGCTCGAAGAAAATCTCGCGCCCCTGACATTCGAAACCGTACGCGCCCAGGTTTCGCACGGTGGCCATGCGCTCGTGCGCCTGGGGTTCGGCACATTGGATCCCGAGGCGCACGAGACGATGCGCATGCGGCTTCTGAACATTTATCGAAAGCGCCTCGCCAAGTACACACGCCTCTTCGAAGGCGGAGACGAGATGCTCGATGCACTCGAGCAGCGTGGGCTTGCCTGGGGCATCGTGACCAACAAACCGGGTTGGCTCACCGATCCGCTGCTGATCGAGGTGAAGCTGCACGAACGTGTGCGGGCCGTCGTGAGCGGCGACACCTTGTCCGAACGCAAGCCTCACCCGCTCCCGCTACTGCACGCCGCAAAGACAATCGGCGTGGACCCAAGCGAGTGCGTATTCGTCGGTGACGCCGAACGCGATGCGCAGGCGGCCCAAGCCGCCGGCATGTACTCGGTGATCGCGGGTTTCGGATACATCGGCGACGACGACCGCGCCGACGAATGGTTCCAGCACGGCTGGCTCAACACGCCACTCGACCTGCTCGCCTGGCTCGACAAGCCACGCAATGGGAAAGCATGAGTGCCGCCTGGCTCATCGCCTGCATTGCCGCACTGGCCGCGGCCCTCATCGGCTATCTCATCGGCACGCTGCGCGCGTCACGGCGCGCGGAGTCGCTGCGCGTTGAGCTCGAATCCACGCGTGCCAGGCTCACTTCGGAATCCGATCTGCGCGCACGCACCGCGGAGCTGCTGGCCCAGAGCGAGGCGCAGGTGCGCATCGCCGTGGAAAACGCCTCGCGCGCCGCCCTCGAAGCCAACAGCGAAACCTTCCTGAAGCTTGCGCGCGAAGTTTTCGGCCGCGACCAGGCCGCTGCCAGCAACACGCTCAAGGAGCGTGAGGAAGCCATCAAGCAACTCGTGGAGCCGCTCAAGGTGGCGCTGGCGCGCCAGGAAGAACAGGCCCAGGCCGTAGAGCGCGAACGCCGCGAATCCACGGGCAAACTATCCGGCCAGATCGAAAACCTCGTGAAAGTGCAGGATCTCCTTCAGCGCGAAACGCGCAGCCTGTCGACGGCGCTGCGTCGTCCGGAGGTGCGCGGGCGATGGGGTGAAATCACGCTGCGTCGCGTGGTCGAGCTGGCCGGCATGTCCGAACACTGCGACTTCACCGAGCAGGAACACATCGCAGCCGAGGGTGGCGCGATGCGCCCCGACCTGCTGGTGCGCATGCCAGATGCGCGAAGCATCGTCGTCGATGCCAAGACTCCGCTCGATGCCTACCTGGACGCCAGCGAAGCCCCGGACGATGACGCCCGCCGCGTCGCGCTGGTGCGGCACGCGCAGCAGGTGGAAAAACGTGTACGTGAGCTGGGCCAGAAAAGTTACTGGGAACAGTTCGAGGACAGCCCCGAATTCGCGGTGCTGTTCCTGCCAGGCGATCAATTCCTGTCCGCGGCGCTGGCGGAGAATCCCGAGTTGATAGATTTCGCTCTCAAACAGCGCATCATTGTCACCACGCCATCAACGCTGATGGCGCTGCTCAAAGTCATTGCCTATGGATGGCGGCAGACGCGCGTCACCGAAAACGCGCGCGAAATTCGTGAGCTCGGCCAGGACCTCCACAAGCGGCTCAATGCTTTTGTGAACCACCTCCAGAAGGTGGGTCGGTCGCTCGGGAATGCGGTCGAGTCGTTCAATGCAGCCGTCGGCTCAATGGAGCGCAGCGTGCTGCCACAGTCGCGGAAGTTTCCCGAGCTTGGCGCCACCACGGACGCGCCCATCGAACCCATAGACCAGATCGAAAAAGCGGTGCGCACCATCACGGCGGCGCCCACGCTCGAATCCGATGACTCCGCTGACACAACCCGCACACCCTCATGACTGAATCCTTCGAGCCTCGCCGGCATCAGCCGGCTGCCAATGAATTGAGCGGCCGCGTCATCATGGTTACGGGCGCGGGCTCGGGCATCGGCCGCGCGGTCGCACTCGCACTGGCGGGCGCCGGTGCCGAAGTCATTCTGCTCGGCCGCACGGTACGCAAACTCGAAGCGGTGCACGCGGAGATCGCAGCGCTGAAAGCACCCGAAGCCAGCATCGTGCCGCTCGACCTGGAGCGGGCTCTGGCGGCGGATTACGAAACCGTGGCGGCCGCGGTGGAGAAGCGCTACGGACGTCTCGACGGGCTGCTGCACAACGCCGCGTTGTTAGGCGCACTCACGCCCATCGAGCAATACGACGTGCCCATGTTCATGCGCGTCATGCATGTCAATGTCACGGCCGCTTTCGTGCTTACGCAGCACCTGTTGCCGTTGTTGCGCGCCTCGAAGGACGCCGCCGTGTTGTTCACCTCGAGCGGCGTGGGCCAACGCGGTCGCGCCTACTGGGGCGCGTATTCAATTTCGAAGTTCGCGGTGGAAGGCTTCACGCAAGTATTGGCGCACGAACTCGAAGGCACGACCACGGTGCGCGTGAACATCATCGATCCCGGAAAGGTACGTACGTCGATGCGACGGCAGGCCTATCCGTCCGAAGTCGCTGAATCCCTGCCAACACCAGAATCCCTGACCGCGCCTTATCTCGCGTTGTTAGGACCCGCGAGCCACGGCGTCACCGGTCAAAGGTTTGCCGCGCAGGGCTGAGTCAATCTCTTGTGTCGGCCTCGACCGCGCGACCGAGCAGCGAGGATATCTCCTCGTCGGTGAGCTGGCGGTGCTGCCCGCGCGACAGGGTCTTGTCGAGCTTCACGCCGCCCATCGAAACACGCAGCACGCGGCTGACGAGTGCGCCCTGCCGCTCGAACAGCTGGCGGATGTCCTTGCCGCTGGCGCCGGTGACGAGGATGGAATACCAGCGATTCGAGCCCTCGAGCTGCGCCTCGCTGGTCGAGACGCTCTCCACGGTCATGCGCGCCGCACGATCGAGCTTGCCGGACTTCACCGACTCGAGGTGATCGGGGCCTAACAAGCCCTTGATGCGCACGCTGAACTCGCACTGCAAACGGTGATTGACGCGCTGGAATTTCGCCGCGAGCGCGCCATCGGAGGTGACCAGCTCGAGACCGCCATCGATGCCGGGCATGGGGCTGACGGCGACGAAGCGGCGGCCCGCGGTTTTCGGCAGCCGGTCGATCAACGCGTTGCGTTCGCCATCGGCCTCGCGCAGCGGATCGCCGGGCGAGCGATTGAAGATGAACACCTGGGCGGACGCAGCGGCGCGCGTCTAGATGACGCGGCCATCGAGCCTGATGTCATCGGCGTGCGAGACCTTCTGGCCGAGCTCGGCGATGCAGCCGTTGACGGAGAGGCGCCCGGCGCGGATCCATTCTTCGACCGCACGGCGCGAGCCCAGGCCGCGCTGGGCCAGATATTTCTGGAGCCGCTCGGCGACGCCGGCCGGCGTCGGACGCGGGCGAACCATGAATGTTTCCTGTCCTAGTTCTCGTCGGACGGCGGGGCCGCGACGAGCCCGGCGGCCGAATCGCCCGGCGCCGACAACTCTTCTTCGTCATCGTCATCGGACGCGGCATCGAGTCCGCGATCAGTGGTTGCGTCGATGACCGGCACCACGGCCACTTCGCCCGAGTCCGTTCCGGCATCGGAGTCTGCGGCGGCAACCGGCTCCCCATTCTCGCCAGTGACCGGCAACGGCAATTGCAGGTTGAGATCCGTGAGCGACTTGAGTTCGGCGAGCGGCGGCAGGTCTTCGATGGACTTGAGCGAGAAGTAATCGAGGAATTCCGCCGTGGTACCTAACAACTCGGGATGCCCGGGCACGTCGCGGTGGCCGACGACACGCACCCAGTTGCGCTCCATGAGTGTCTTGACGATTTCCGGATTCACCGCCACGCCACGCACGTTTTCGATTTCGGCGCGTGTGATGGGCTGGCGATACGCGACGAGCGCCAGCGTTTCGAGCAGCGCGCGCGAATACTTGCGCGGACGATCGGGCCACAGGCGCGACACTTCGTGCGCGAATTCAGTTCGTACCTGGAAGCGAAAGCCCGTGGCGGTTTCCTTGATGGCAACACCGCGGCCTTCGTAGTCGGCGGCGAGCAGCTCGAGAATCGCCCGCATTTCCTTCGGCGAAGGTCGCGACTGCTCGTCGAATATCTGCAGGAGCTCGGCAATGGAAACGGGGCGCGCCGCAGCCAACAGCGCCGCTTCGACGACATTCTTGAAGTAAGCATCACTCATGCTGATCTCCGTCCGTTTGCTCCATGACAGACTCATTGGCGGCGCCTTCGTTGTCCAAACCCGCGTCCACGTCCGCCGCCGTCTCATCCATCATTGAATCGTTGTCCACTGCGAGGCGCAGGCCCCGCGCACCCTGCGCGCCGCGCACGTGCAGCGGGGCGTATGCCTCGGTCTGCACGATGTCGATCAGGCCCTCGCGCACCAGTTCGAGAATGGCGACGAAGGTGACCGTGACACCCATGCGGCCCTCTTCGGGTTTGAAGAGGTTCACGAACTCGACGAAGCTCGAATGCTCGAGCGTCGCGAGAATATCAGACATGCGTACGCGCACCGACAGCCGCTCTCGCTGCACGTGGTGATGGGCGAACATCTCGGCGCGCTGCACCACGTCGCGGAATGCCAACAGCATCTCCTGCATGGCGACCTGCGGCAGCGGCCGTGCCGACTTGCGCTCGCCGAGCTCGGCGTTGCCGACCCAGGTGTCCCGCTCGATGCGCGGAATCCGGTCGATGTTCTCCGCGGCGCTCTTGAAGCGTTCGTATTCCTGCAGGCGGCGCACGAGATCGGCGCGCGGATCGCTCTCCTCGCCGGCATTCGGATCCACGGCGCGCGGCAGCAGCATGCGCGACTTGATCTCGGCCAGCGTCGCGGCCATCACCAGGTACTCGCCGGCGAGCTCGAGCTGCAGCCCTTCCATGAGGGTGATGTACTCCATGTACTGCTTGGTGATGTCGGCGATCGGGATATCGAGGATGTCGAGGTTCTGCCGCCGGATCATGTAGAGCAGCAGATCGAGCGGCCCCTCGAACGCCTCGAGGAACACTTCGAGCGCCTGCGGCGGGATATACAGATCTTTGGGCAGTTGGGTGATGGGCTCGCCATGCACCATGGCGAACGGCATTTCCACCTGCTCGGGTGAGGCCGCAGCCGCAGCGTCCTGCGCAGGCTCGCCGGCGTTGTTCACGACCATGCGCAGATCGGGTTTCGATGCTTTTTTGTTCATCAGTCCACTCGCAGGTTCATGGCGCGGCGTACGTCGTCGAGTGTGGCGCGCGCGGCCTCGCGCGCCTTCTCGCCGCCTTCGGCGACGATGTTGCGCACCAGTTCGGGATTCTCCTCGAACTCCTGCGCGCGCTTGCGGATGCCGCCGATCTCTTCGACGACCTTGTCGATGAGCGGCTTCTTGCATTCGAGACAGCCGATGCCGGCGGTGCGGCAGCCGTTCGCGGCCCAGGCGCGCGTGGTCTCGTCGGAATAGATCTTGTGCAGGTCGAACACGGGGCATTTGTCCGGGTCGCCCGGATCGGTGCGGCGCACACGCGCCGGATCGGTCTGCATCTGCTTGAGTTTCTTCGCGACCTCGTCCGGATCTTCGCGCAGCCCGATGGTATTGCCATAGGACTTCGACATCTTGCGGCCGTCGAGACCGGGAACCTTGGGGGTGGCGGTGAGCAGCACATGCGGTTCGGGCAGGATGCTGACGTTGCCGCCTTCCAGGTAACCTAACAACCGCTCGCGGTCGGCGACGGTGAGGCGGCTGTTGCTGGTGACTACTTCGCGCGCCTTTTCCAGCGCCAGATGGTCGCCGTTCTCCTGGAATTTCTTGCGCAACTGCTTGTACATCGTGCCGTTGCGGCCGCCGAGGCCCTTGATGGCCTTCTCGACCTTCGCCTCGAAATCCGGCTCGCGGCCATAAATGTGATTGAAGCGGCGCGCGACTTCGCGCGTGATTTCCACGTGCGCGACCTGGTCTTCGCCGACCGGCACGAAGGCCGGGCGGTACAACAGGATGTCGGCGGTCTGTAAGAGCGGGTAGCCCAGGAAGCCGTACGTGGCCAGGTCCTTTTCCTTGAGCTCGGCCTGCTGGTCCTTGTAACTCGGCACGCGCTCGAGCCAGCCGAGCGGCGTGATCATCGACAGCAACAGATGCAGCTCGGCGTGCTCAGGGACCTGCGACTGTATGAATAGCGTGGCTACACCCGGGTTGAGTCCGGCCGCCAGCCAGTCGATGAGCATTTCGTGGATGAATTTCGGGAGCTGCTTGGTGTCTTCGTAGCCCGTGGTCAGGGCGTGCCAGTCCGCCACGAAGAAATAACATTCGTATTGGTACTGGAGATCGATCCAGTTCTTGAGTGCGCCATGGTAGTTGCCAAGATGCAACTGACCCGTCGGCCGCATCCCGGAAAGAACTCGTTTGGCTTGCGGATGACTGCTCACGGAAGGCGCGCAGTATAAGGGGGAGGGAGTGGTGGGGGGGGGC
>DASTTJ010000238.1:0-10625 GCA_035760205.1 Steroidobacteraceae bacterium
CTACGATGAGTTTCGTTTCTTCACCGGAATGCGGCCCTCGGAAGAGATTGCGTTGCTCGTGTCCGACTGCGATCTCGTCGCCGGAACGGTGAAGGTGAACAAAGCGCGCGTGCAGAGCCGCGACAAAGATCGAACGAAGACGAATGTGGATCGGGTGGTGGAATTGTGTCCGCGCGCAATCCAGATTTTGAGGCGACAGATAGCGCTACGGGATCGCCTCAAGACCGAGGGGCTGATCCATCACGAGAAACTGTTTGTAAAGGAAGATGGCGGGGAGATCAGCAATCTACAGTTCGGATACGAGCGCTGGAAGAAGACGCTAACGCATTCCGTAAGGATCCGGTATCGCGAGCCATACAACGCCCGACACACCTGCGTGACATGGAATCTGATGATCGGAAAGAATCTGCTCTGGGCTTCGAAGCAGCACGGCCACAGCGTGCAGGTGATGCTGACTGTGTATGCGGCGTGGATCGAAGGCGGCGGCGAGTC
Source organism: Steroidobacteraceae bacterium (assembly GCA_035760205.1). Classification (GTDB taxonomy): domain Bacteria; phylum Pseudomonadota; class Gammaproteobacteria; order Steroidobacterales; family Steroidobacteraceae; genus CADEED01. The sequence continues at coordinate 493 of DASTTJ010000238.1, forward strand.
CGAGGTGACCGCCATCAAGGCGGCGATGGCGGCGACCCCAGCTGCGTTGTTAGAGCAGATTGAGAAGGCACGGCAGCAGCAAAGTACGTCCCCCGCGAGCCCTTCAAGTCCCCAAGAGCTGGCAGTAGGCTGGCAGTACGGGAGGCGGGTTTGTGCTAGTCGCTTGAAAAAGCGCAGAAAGTGGAGTCGATCTGTTAGGGCTTTTGACCCTTACGCCCTTAGCAGGGGCGCGCCTTCGACCACTCGGCCATCTCTCCGGGGGGCGCAATCATAATGAGCCGGAGTCTGGCTGGCAAAGAACTCGCGCAGGGGCGGTTCAGACGGGCAAAGTCTCCCGCGGAACGGTGTTGGGCTCGTCAGAACTCGAACGATCGGCCGTGCCCTGGCCGCTTTTGATGCGTTCGAAGATTTCTTCACGGTGAACCGACACGGTCTTCGGCGCATTGATGCCGATGCGGACCTGGTTTCCTTTCACTCCGAGCACCGTGACGGTCACGTCCTCGCCAATGACTACTGATTCACCAACTCGTCTCGTCAATATGAGCATGTTGCGGGCCCTCCGCCGAGCCTCTTCCTTGTCGCGTTTGGCGCGGTCCGGACCCCCGCGAATGCGGACGAACAGCGGTGCGGAACATTACCACTTGGGGACCACTACGGTCACTGGCTCAAGTCTCATAACGCGGAGGACAGCAACCCTTACGAGAGTCGCAGGTCTTTGTGCAGACATTTGACACAACTTTCGAGCGCGTCCTCGGGAACCAACACGGCGATCTTGATCTCCGAGGTCGAAATGAGGAGCGCTTTCACGCCTTGGCGCGCAAGCGATTCAAAGAGTTGCGTGGCCACTCCGGCGTGCGAACGCATGCCTACTCCGACCACCGCGAGTTTCGCCACGGTGTTGTCGGAGGTCATTCGCGCCCCCTGAAATTCTCCGGTTATGTTCTGCGCTATACGCTGCGCTTCGGGGAAATCGTCACGGTGCACCGTAAATGACAAATCCTTAAGGCCGTCTCTTCCAGTTGCCAGCACGATCATGTCGACTTCGATATTCGCGGCCGAAATCGGCTTGAGCACGCGCGCGACGGAATCGGCCGAGTCCGGGAGGCCGGAGATCGTCAACTGCGCTTCATCGCGGTTGAACGCGATGCCGGAAATGAGCGGAGCTTCCACTTGGGTGTCCTCTTTGCAGATGAGCGTTCCAGGTCCGGGACGAAACGATGACAGGACCCGCAGCGGCACATTGTATTTCGCGGCGAATTCGACCGAGCGCAGGTGCAGGACGCGCGACCCCTGGCCGGCGAGATCGAGCATTTCCTCGAACGAAATGCGTGACAGCAACTTTGCTTCGGGGACCATACGCGGATCGGTCGTGTAGACACCGTCTACATCCGTGAGGATCTGGCATTCGTCTGCCTCGAGTGCAACGGCCAACGCCACCGCGCTGGTGTCCGATCCGCCGCGGCCGATGGTCGTGATGTCGCCCTCGTCATCGATGCCCTGAAAGCCGGCGACCACGGGGACAATGCCGGCATTCATGGTTTCCCTGAGCCGGCGCGTCTCCACTTCTGTGATGCGCGCGCGCCGATGAACGTTGGTGGTGCGAATGCGGATCTGGCTGCCGGTAAACGAACGCGCCGGAACGCCCCGCTCGCACAGCGCCATGGCTAACAACGCGATCGACACCTGCTCGCCGGTGGACAGCAGGACATCCATTTCGCGGGCGGCCGGTTCGCGTGTTATTCCCGCGGCAAGATCGACGAGGCGGTCGGTCGAGTCGCCCATGGCCGAGACCACGACGGCGATGCGATCACCACGTTCGCGCACCGCCGCGACCTTCTCCGCGACTCGCTGGATGAGCTCGACCGAGCCCACCGAGGTGCCGCCGTATTTCTGGACGATGGTTTTGCCGGATGCGCTCAAGCGCCTAACTTGGCACGCACGAAAGCCTCGACGCTCTGCAGCGCCGCCGGAAGTGCTGCCGGGTTGTTGCCGCCCGCCTGCGCGAAGTCTGGACGGCCGCCACCCTTGCCACCGACCTGGCCGGCCACGCTGCCCACCAGTTCGCCGGCCTTCACCTTGCCGATCTGATCGGCAGTGACGCCGGCCACCAGCGTGATCTTGTTAGTGGCGTCGACGGAGGCGAGCACGATGATCGCTGACTTGAGCTTGTCCTTGAGCTGATCCACGGCATTGCGCAGCGCGCCGGCATCGGCGCCGTCCACCTGCGCGGCCACTAGTTTGACGCCCGCGATGTCGGCGGCGCCCGCGGAGAGGTCGGTGCCCTGCCCACTTGCCAGCTTGTTCTTGAGCTCGCGGTTTTCCTTTTCGAGCTGGCGGATGCGCTCGAGCGCGTCCGCCACTTTGTTCTTCACGTCTTCGCGCGAACCACGGACCAGTCCCGCGACTTCTTTCACGAGTTGGTCGGTGTATTCGACGTATTCGAGAGCACCTTCGGCAGTGATGCCTTCGATACGCCGCACGCCCGCGGCCACGCCGCTCTCGCTTACGATCTTGAAGATGCCGATGTCGCCGGCACGCGCGACATGCGTGCCGCCGCACAGCTCCATCGAGAATTCGCCCATGCGCAACACGCGCACGTCTTTCTCGTATTTCTCGCCAAACAATGCGATGGCGCCTTCCGCGACCGCCATGTCGTAAGGCATCTCGCGGGTCTCGGCCGCTTCATTCTTGCGAATTTCGGCGTTCACGAGCCGCTCGATCTGCCGCAGCTCATCGGGTGTTACGCCCGCGAAATGCGAGAAATCGAAGCGCAGCCGGTCCGGCGCCACGAGAGAACCCTTCTGCTGCACATGGGTCCCCAGGACCTTGCGCAGCGCGGCGTGCAAGAGATGCGTGGCCGAATGGTTGGCCTTGATGGCGCGGCGCCTGGGCTCATCCACGTTGGCCGCCAGGCTGTCGCCCAGCTTGATGGTGCCCGCCGTGAGCTTGCCGATATGCGAAAACGCGGCGCCGCGTTTCAGGGTGTCGGCCACCGTGAACTTTGCGCTCACATTGCCGAGCTCGCCGGCATCGCCGACCTGGCCGCCGGACTCCGCATAGAAAGGAGTGCGATCCAGCACCACTTCGCCCTCGTCTCCCGCGTTGAGTGACGGCACCTGCGCGCCATTCTTGAGCAATGCGACGACTTTGCCCACATCCGTCGTGGCTTCGTAGCCGAGGAATGTGGTTTTGTCTTCGAGACGAATGCCGCCCGACATGTCGAGTCCGAACTTGCTGGCTGCCTGTGACTGCTTGCGCTGCACCTCCATCGCGGCTTCGTAGCCGGCATGGTCGATGGAGAGGCCGCGCTCGCGTGCGATGTCGGCGGTGAGGTCGACGGGAAAACCGTAGGTGTCAGAGAGCTTGAAGACGGTCTCGCCGTCGAGTGTCTTGCCGCCCTTGAGACTTGCGAAGGCGCCGTCGAGCAGCTGCATGCCATTCGCCAGCGTCTCGGCGAAGCGTTCTTCTTCCTGTCGAAGCACGCGCGCGGCGAGGTCTTTGCCCGCCAGCAGTTCCGGGAATGCACCGCCCATCTCTTCCGCCAGCGTCGCCACCAGCTTGTAGAAGAACGCGTCCTTGATTCCAAGCTTGTACCCGTGGCGGATGGCGCGGCGGATGATGCGCCGAAGCACATAGCCGCGGCCTTCATTCGAGGGCGTGACGCCGTCGATGACGAGGAAGGTACAGGCACGAATGTGATCCGCGATGACGCGCAGACTGCTGTTGGTGAGGTCCGTGGTGTTCGCGAGCGCGGCCGCGGCCTTCACCAGGTTCTTGAACAGATCGATGTCGTAGTTGTTGGTGACGCCCTGCATCACCGCCGACATGCGCTCGAGGCCCGCGCCAGTGTCCACCGAAGGCTTGGGCAGCGGCGACAGCTTGCCGTCTGCCGATCGATCGAACTGCATGAACACGAGGTTCCAGATTTCGATCCAGCGGTCGCCGTCAGCGCCTGCGGAGCCCGGCACATCCCCTTCGATGTGCGCGCCGTGGTCGTAGAAGATTTCCGTGCACGGGCCACACGGACCCGTGTCGCCCATTTGCCAGAAGTTGTCGGAGCCGCCACCGGGTTTGTCGCCGATGCGCACGATCTTTTCTTTGGGCACGCCGGCTTCTTTGTGCCAAAGGTCGAAGGCTTCGTCATCAGTGTGGTAGACCGTGACCATGAGACGAGCCGGATCGATCTTCAGAGTGCCGGTGACGAAATCCCAGGCGAAGCGGATGGCGTCTTTCTTGAAGTAGTCGCCAAACGAGAAATTGCCCAGCATCTCGAAGAACGTGTGGTGACGGGCGGTGTAGCCCACGTTCTCCAGGTCGTTGTGTTTGCCGCCCGCGCGCACGCAGCGCTGACTGGACGTGGCGCGCACGTAGTCGCGTTTGTCGCGGCCCAGGAAGCAGTCCTTGAACTGCACCATGCCGGCGTTGGTGAACAGCAGCGTCGGGTCATTGCCCGGGACGAGACTGGACGAAGCGACCACGGTGTGGCCGCGATCGCGGAAGAATTCGAGGAAGGCGCGACGGACGTCCGCCGCGCTCATGAAAGGCGGTTTCTGGGGCATGGGCTCGGGGCTAAGGGCTTAGTTCGGATCGGATTCGCTGTCGGGACCGGCTTCCAACTCGTCGTCGGAGACCCCGTCCAAAACAGCGCGGATATGATCCGTTGAAAAGCCCCGGTATTGCAAAAATCTGGCCTGCCGAGAGCGCTCTTTCCAGTCTTTCGGGAGGTTGGACCCAAATTTTCGGTCCCGGGCCGCCCTTGCCAGCCCGACGAAGTCCGGCCCGGCAGCCTTTGCCTTATCCATGGTGGCCTGGATGACTTCGCTGCCTAGCCCCGACCGCTTGAGCTCCTGCCGTATTCGGGCCGGACCCAGGCCTCGACGGGAGCGGTATGCCACGACGTTCTCGCCGTACCGGTCGTCGTTGACGACATTGCTGGCGGAGAGCACCGCAAGGGCGGACGCAATGGCGGATTCTTCGAATCCCCGCTCCTTGAGCTTGCGGCGCAGGTCTGCTGCGGAGAAATCCCTTCGGGCCAGTTGGGCGATTGCGAAGGCGTGCGCGCTCTTGGGGTCGGCCGCCTTCGCGGGATCGAGTTTCTTTTTGCCGCCCGGGCGACGCATGGTTACTGCCCTGGGCGCGAATAGATCGGCGCGCCCGCGCGCAGTACACATTTCACGTTGGCGAAATTCCTGACGTCTTCGAAAGGATCCGCGGCCAACATGACCATGTCCGCGTCAAAACCCCGGGCAATCTGCCCGTGGCGCTTCTCCACTTTCCAACGCGCGGCGGGCGCGGTGGTGAGTGACTCCAGTATTTGCGCCTGGCTCATGCCGGCCTTGGCCATGAACACGTATTCGTCGGTGGGGTCGTAGTCGTGCATGTAACCCACGTCGGTGCCGAACAGCACCTGGCCCTGCACGCCAATGAATGCCTGCAACTCGCGAAACGTGGCGGCCACCAGCGCATCGACCACGGGCGGCGGCACGTTTTCCTTTTTAAGCTCATACGGCCAGAGTTTGAAGGTGGGAATGACCGACATATGCGCCGATTTCATGCGCGCGAGCGTGGCTTCATCCCACGGGGCTTCTTCGCCCAATGTGGTGTGCACCAGTACGTCCACGCCCACATCCAGGCCTAAGCGGATGGCTTCGACCGAAGTTGGATGGGCCATCACCAGCTTGCCGTGGGCGTGGGTTTCTTCGACGGCAGCGCGCGCAACCTCCGCTGACATCCTCGTTATTACGCCCTGACGCGGCGAGGTGTGCAGGAACAGTTTGGTGCCATCGGCACCGGCGGCGATGTTTGCGCGAACCGCGCCCCTGGCTTCTTCCGCGGTGCGCGGCTGATGCAAGCGCGCCAGCACCTGCGGCGGAAGATCGTGGATGTAACTCGGAATGCCGTCGGGCGGAAACAGGCCAAGACCCACGGTGACGATGCGCGGGCCGCGAATCTCGGCCTTTTCCACGCGGGAGCGCAATGCGAACGTGTTGGCCTGGTCCGAGGTCGTGTCGAACACGGTGGTGAAGCCGAACCGCGTCAGCATTTCCTGGAGAGATTGTTCAAGCTCCGCAGCGGGCTTGTTAGCGGCATCGTCCCAGCGCGGCTCGATGAAATGAACGTGGCTGTTCTGGAAACCGGCGGTCAACACGCCGCCGCTGCATTCTGACGTTTTTGCCGACCTGGGAATCTTTGCCGAATCTCGCTTGCCGACGTAGGCGATGCGGCCAGCGCTCACGAGCACGACGCCGTCTTCAATGGGCGCGACATGGGGAGCGGGATAGATTCTCGCCGCGTGGATGACCCAGGTATCCGCAGCCAGCACTGGCCAAGAACCTACCAGCGCGACGAGTAAGAACAGTGACGAGAGAGCATTCATGCTCTAAGAGGGGACAGATCTATTTTTGCCGGAAGCCGTCAAAAAAAGATCAGTCCCCATTCAGATCGTCCTTTCCGATCAGTCGGAGCCGACGCTCTTCAGTTCAGGACGCGGCGCCTTCACTGGCACGAGCTTGGCGCGGATCTGGCCTTCGATTTCCTTGGCGAGCTCCGGGCGGCTCTTGAGGAAATCGCGGGCGTTGTCCTTGCCCTGACCGATGCGTTCGCCCTTGTAGCTGTACCAGGAACCAGACTTCTCGACGATGCCCTGGGCCGAGCCCATGTCGATGATTTCGCCTTCGCGCGAAATGCCGAGGCCGTACATGATTTCGAACTCGGCCTCGCGGAACGGCGGCGCGACCTTGTTCTTGACCACTTTGACGCGCGTCTGGTTGCCCACCACTTCTTCGCCGTTCTTGATGGCGCCGATGCGGCGGATGTCGAGACGGACCGACGCGTAGAACTTGAGCGCGTTGCCACCAGTGGTGGTTTCCGGATTGCCGAACATGACGCCGATCTTCATGCGGATCTGGTTGATGAAGATGACCATGGTGTTCGAGCGCGAGATGTTGCCGGTGAGCTTGCGCAGCGCCTGCGACATGAGGCGCGCGTGCAGACCCATCTGCGGCTCGCCCATTTCGCCTTCGATTTCCGCCTTCGGCGTGAGCGCCGCGACCGAGTCGATGACCACGAGATCGACCGCGTTGGAGCGCACCAGCATGTCGGTGATTTCCAGAGCCTGCTCGCCAGTGTCTGGCTGCGAGACCAGCAATTCATTCACGTTGACGCCGAGCTTTTCCGCATACGAAGGATCGAGCGCATGTTCTGCGTCCACGAACGCGGCGGTGCCGCCGAGCTTCTGGATTTCCGCGACGACCTGCAGCGTGAGCGTGGTCTTGCCGGAAGATTCCGGTCCGTAAATTTCGATGACACGGCCGCGCGGCAGACCGCCGATGCCGAGCGCGATGTCGAGGCCCAGCGAACCGGTGGACACTGCTTCGACGTCGTAAGACGCGGCTGCATCGCCGAGACGCATGACCGAACCCTTGCCGAATTGTTTCTCGATCTGGCCGAGTGCGGCGCCGAGCGCCTTCTTGCGGTTGTCATCCATCACGAAATCCCCTTTGCGAAGCGAGCGAGTTTTGATGGAAAAAATTTAGCACAGGCGCCTGTATAAATACACAGCTATTTCTATCCGAAACACTGAGAATCTCAGTCATACAGTGGCCAGGAATCGACTGCACTGTATATCGAGACCTCGCCCTCGCGGCGACTCGACATCAACACAAATCGACTCGCATTCACGACCATCGGCGGCTCCAGAGGCAGTGGCCACGGAACGCTGGCCGCCTGCATCGCGGCAATCTTTCGCGCCAGCGTGAGGTGCGCGCGGAAGGGTTTGATGTCGGGCGAAAATCCCGCTGCAACCGAAGCTTCTCCGAGCGCGATCGCCAGCTCGGTGGCCGCAGGCGAATCCCGGGAAGTCGTCGCGCAGAGAATCTTCGGCGTCTCCCAGTACTCGAGTGCATCGAACCTAAGCCTCGCCGGCCGGCCGCGAATGCTCGCCGCCGCAGCGCGCAATGCGTCGAGCCGCTGTTCTTCGATCACACCGATGAAACACAACGTGGCGTGCAGATTCTGGGCGGGCACCGTCCGCGCGACCAGCGGAGCCCCAAGTTGACCAACTAGCGGCGCGACGTTCTCGCACAGCGCGATGCTTTGTTCGAGCCTGGGTTGAAGCGCAAAGAACAGCCGAAGCATGTTCAACGGTGCTGGGGCAGTGCTCGCAACAGATTCAATGCGAACTCGACAGCCTGCCGGCGTACGGCGTCGCGATCGCCGTCGAACTGGATGAGATGGCCCTGGCACTCCAGCCGATCTTCCATCTCCTGCGCCAGCGCGAACCATACTGTGCCCACGGGTTTTCCGGCAGTAGCGCCTCCGGGCCCGGCGATGCCGCTGATCGCCAGTCCCACGTTCGCCCCCGTACGCGCGATCGCCCCTTCGGCCATGGCGCGGACCACGGCATCGCTCACGGCGCCGTCGCTCTCGATGAGTTTTTCCGGAACGCCGAGATCGCGCGTCTTGGCCGCATTCGAATAGCAGACAAATCCGCAGTCGAACCACTCGGAACTGCCGGCGATGTCGGTGCAGAGTTTCGCGATCCATCCACCGGTGCAGGATTCCGCGGTGGCCAGGCGGCGCTGCGCCCCATGCAGGCGGACACCGGCCTCGCGGGCCAGCGCCGACAAAGTGGAATCGGTAGGAACGTTCACGCGGCGATTCTCGCACGCTCGCCGCTGGCGTAGGCTACTCAGCCGCGAGAAAAGGGCCCCATGAACCAGAACGTCTCGAGCCAGCACACCCCGAGGATGCAGCAGTACCTGCGCATCAAGGCCGAACACCCGGGCTCTCTCCTCTTCTATCGCATGGGCGATTTCTACGAGCTGTTCTTCGATGACGCGCGGCGCGCCGCCAAGCTCATCGACATCACGCTCACTTCGCGCGGCCAGTCGGCAGGCGAACCCATTCCCATGGCCGGCGTGCCGTATCACGCGGTGGAAACCTATCTCGCGCGCCTCGTGCGCAAGGGCGAGTCGGTGGCCATCTGCGAGCAGATTGGCGACCCGGCGAAGTCGAAGGGTCCCGTCGATCGGCAGGTGGTGCGCGTGGTCACGCCCGGCACCGTGACCGATGACGCACTGCTCGAGCAGCGCCGCGAAACCTTGTTAGCCGCGGTGGCGCGGCGCGCAGGCAAGGACGGCGTTGTTTATGGTCTCGCCTGGCTCGATCTCGCCGCCGGCCGCTTCTCGGTCCTCGAGGCCGATGGCGATGCTGCGCTCGAAGCCGAACTCGAGCGGCTCAAACCCGCGGAGTTGCTGGTTCCCGAAGATCAGGCCCGCGAGATCGGCGAAATCACGCTCGGCGAGCAGCGCGTGCGCCCGCCCTGGCACTTCGAATTCTCGAGCGCCTCGCGGCTGCTCACCGATCAGCTGGGCACCCTCGACCTGCGCGGCTTCGGCGCCGACGATCTGCCACTCGCCATTTCGGCGGCCGGCGCGCTGCTGCAATACGTTCGCGAGACGCAGAAGACCGCGCTGCCCCACATCACCACTCTGACCGTCGAAGAACGCGGCGACGCCCTGCACCTGGATGCCGCCACCCGGCGCAATCTCGAAATTGACGTGTCGTTGTCGGGCCAGGATTCGGCCACGCTGTTCGCGCTGCTGGACGCCACCGTCACGCCGATGGGCTCGCGCGCCTTGCGCCGCTGGCTCAACCGTCCGCTGACCAACCAGCAGGAACTTCGGCGGCGCTACCAGGCAATCGCGTTGCTGGTCGACGCCCGCCGCTTCGAGACCTTGCGCGAACCGCTGCGCGCCATCGGCGACGTGGAGCGCATTCTCTCGCGCGTGGCGCTGCGCAGCGCGCGGCCGCGTGATCTCACCAGCCTGCGCGCGTCCATCGCCGCGTTGCCGGCCTTGCGCGCCAGCCTCAAGCGCATCGATGCGCCGCTCATCCTCGAGCTCACGAACGCCGTCGGCGAGCACACCGACGTGCTGATGCTGCTGCAGAACGCCATCGCCGAAGAACCCTCTGTCGTGCTGCGCGACGGCGACGTGATCGCGCCTGGCTACGACGCCGCGCTGGACGAATTGCGCCAGATCGCCACGCACACCGACGAGTTTCTGTTGGAGCTCGAGCGGCGCGAGCGCGACCGCTCGGGCCTTTCGTCGCTGAAGCTCGCCTACAACCGC
>DASTTJ010000239.1:0-4412 GCA_035760205.1 Steroidobacteraceae bacterium
GCGAGATCCTGCGCCTGCCGCGCGGCGCCACGGTGGTGGACTTCGCCTACGCCGTGCACACGGACGTGGGCAACCGCTGCGTGGCCGCCAAGGTAGATAGACGCCTGACGCCGCTGCGCACTCCGCTGCGCAACGGCCAGACCGTGGAGATCATCACCGCCAAGGGCGCGATGCCGAATCCGTCGTGGGTCAACTTCGTGGTCACGGCCAAGGCGCGAGCCGCGGTGCGCCACTACCTCAAAGGCCTGCGCCGCCAGGAAGCGATCGAGCTCGGTGCGCGACTCATCAATCAGGCGCTCGGCGAGTTCCGACTTTCGCTGGAAGAGGTTGCGGCCGACACGCTGAATTCCGCCGTCGTCGAACTTGGCATGCACGACGTCGACGAGCTCTATGAGAAGGTGGGTCTCGGCGAGCGTCTCGCGCCGCTGGTGGCGCGCCGCCTGTTGCCCACCAAGGCCAGCGAGGAATCCTTCTCCGGCGCCCCGGCGCCGCTCGCCATCGCGGGGACGGAAGGCTTGCTGGTGGCTTACGCGCGCTGCTGTTTCCCGATTCCCGACGATCCGATCTTTGCATTCCTTTCCGCGGGCCGCGGCGTGGTGGTCCATCGCGAAAACTGCGTGAACGTCGAGGACTACCGCAAGCATCCGGAGAACTGGCTGCCCGTGGCTTGGCAGGCGACCACCGACAAGGTGTTCAGCTCCGAGATTCGCGTCGATGTGGCCAACAAGATGGGTGTGCTGGCGGCGGTGGCCGCGGCCATCTCTTCCGGCGACACGAACATCGAACGAGTCGCGGTCGAAGAAAAAGACGCCGACAGCTCCTCGCTGGTCTTCGAATTGCGCGTGCGCAATCGCGAGCACCTGGCGCGTGTCGTCAAAGTCATCCGGCGCATGCCTGAAGTGCTCAAGGTCACGCGTACAATCGCCAGCCACGGGCGCTCAGCGCGCTCCGTCGAGTAGCGTTCACACAATTTCAGGAGTTTCGAGATGGGAAGCGTACGCCAGGCCATTCACACCGATCAGGCGCCGAAGGCCATCGGGCCGTATTCGCAGGCAGTGCGCGTTGGCGACACGGTATACATGGCCGGGCAGATACCGCTCGATCCGGTCACCATGCAGATGGTGGAAGGTGACTTCGAGAAGGAAGCGGCCCGCGTGTTCGAAAACATCAAAGCCGTCATTGCCGCTTCCGGCGGTACGTTCCGCCAGGTGGTCAAGGTCACCATATTCCTCACCGATTTCGCGAACTTCGCCAAGGTCAACGAGCTCATGGCGAAATACTTCACCGAGCCTTATCCGGCGCGCTCGACGGTGGCGGTGGCGGCATTGCCGCGCAATGCGCGCGTCGAGATCGAGTGCACCCTGCACCTGGGTTGATCCTCCGCTAAGGTGGCAACTCCCGCGCCACAGGCTGTTCACGAGCAGCGCCCGGTCGCGTCGCTGCGGGGTGTCGGGCCGGCGCTGGCGGAAAAGCTGGAAAAGCTGGGGGTCACGCAGGTCCAGGACCTGCTGTTCGTGCTGCCCTCACGCTACGAAGACCGCACGCAGGTTTCCGAAATCGGAAGCGTGCGCCCTGGCACGCGCGTGGTGGTCGAAGGGGAGATCCAGCTTACCGAAGTAACCTATCGCCGGCGCCGGCAGCTCCTGTGCCGGATCACCGACGGCACCGGCTCATTGACCCTGCGTTTTTTTTATTTCTCAGGCGCGCAGCAGGCAAACCTCGCACGCGGAACGCGCATTCGCTGCTACGGCGAGGTGCGGCGCGGTCCGCTCGGCCTCGAAATCGTTCACCCCGAATATCGACGGATCGGCACTCCTGGCTCGGAGTCTGCGCCCCTCGAAGAAGTGCTGACACCTATCTACCCGACCACCGAGGGCGTGCCGCAAGCGCGGTTGCGTTCCCTGATCGAACTGGCGCTGCGCGAGACCGAAAGTTCGGGCATTCGCGACTGGATTCCACCGGCGATGCTTAGCCGTCTCGCGCTGCCGTCATTGCTCGACGCGTTGTCGATGATGCACCGGCCCCCGCGCGATGCGCACCTCGGGGAGCTCCTGAGCGGCCATCACCCGGCGCAGCGCCGGCTCGCCTTCGAAGAACTGCTGGCCCACCAGCTTTCACTGCGCCTGCTGCGCCAGGAGATCAAGAGCGATCCGGCCTGGCGGCTGGACGACGCCAGCGGGTTGGAAAAACGCTTCCTCGCGTCGCTGCCGTTCAAGCTCACCCAAGCGCAAACGCGGGCGCTCGCGGAAGTCGACCAGGATCTGACCGACGACCGGCCGATGGTCCGGCTGGTGCAGGGGGACGTTGGCTGCGGCAAGACCGTAGTGGCCGCCGCTGCGGCTGCGCGCGCCGTGGGTGGCGGCCTGCAGGCCGCGCTCATGGCACCCACCGAACTGCTGGCCGAACAGCACGCGAAGAATTTCGAGCGATGGTTCAGGCCGCTTCAGATTCCGGTGGCGCTGGTCACGGGTTCTTTGCCGGCGCGAACCCGGCGCAGCGCATTGGAAGCCGTCGCCAACGGCGATGTCAGTGTGGTGATAGGCACGCACGCCCTGTTTCAGGAATCGATGCAGTTCGAAAAGCTGGGGCTCGTGATCGTGGATGAGCAACATCGTTTCGGCGTGCACCAGCGCCTGTCATTGCGCGACAAGGGCGCGCGCGGCGGCAAGTTGCCGCACCAGCTCATCATGACCGCCACACCGATCCCGCGAACGCTGGCAATGACAGCCTACGCGGACCTCGATGTGTCGGTCATCGATGAGCTCCCGCCGGGTCGCACCCCCGTCAAAACCGTGGTGCTGCCCGAAACGCGCCGCGACGAGGTCGTCGAGCGCATCCATAAAGCGGTGCTCGAAGGCCGCCAGGCGTATTGGGTGTGTCCGCTCATCGAAGAATCCGAAGAGCTGCGATACCAGGCAGCCGAGGAAACCGCGGCCGCGCTTGCCGAGGCGTTGCCCGAAGTGCGTGTCGGACTGGTCCACGGCCGCATGCCACCGCGCGAGAAGGAGCGCGGCATGTATGCGTTCAAAGAAGGAAAGATCGGGTTGCTAGTTGCCACCACCGTCATCGAGGTGGGTGTGGACGTGCCCAACGCCACGCTGATGGTCATCGAAAATGCCGAGCGCATGGGACTCGCACAGCTGCATCAGCTGCGTGGGCGAGTGGGACGCGGCGCGCACGAGAGTCATTGCGTGCTCCTGTATGGCGGCAAGCTTTCCGAAATGGCGCGGGCGCGGCTGGCCGCCATTCGCGAAACGAACGATGGCTTCGTCATCGCACGTCGGGATCTCGAGCTGCGAGGCCCGGGCGAGCTGCTCGGCACCCGTCAGACAGGTCTAGCCGAGATGCGCGTGGCCGACCTGATGCGCGACTCGGATCTGCTGCCAGCGGTACAGGGTGCCGCCGAAACGCTGCTGGAGAACAATCCTGATGCAGTTCAGGCACTTACGCGGCGCTGGGTAGGGACGGGCGAGCGATATGGCCGCATCGGTTAGCGACTTCGCGCTGGGGTGACCTGGAGCACATAGATTAAGAATCGGCGTTGAGGTCCAAATGCGAATCGTTTACATTCGTAGCCCAACCCCATGGCCGTCCAAATCCTCAACAACATGCCCGACGCTGCGGTTTACCGCGGTGACCTGCCTGATTTTCCCGTTCGCGCGCAGAAGGCGCTGCGCGGGTCGACGCGCATTTCCGGCCGCGCGTTGTTCATGGCGGCGACGATCGGCGTTCACCTCGTGGCGGGTGCTGCGTTTCTCAACGTTCGCCAGCGCGAACGTATCGAGGAAGTACCCGAACCCATCGTGGCCACCTTGATGGAAGCGTCGAGCGCCGAAGCCGAACCGCCGCGTGAATTCACGCCGCCTGCCGTAAACGTCGTGTACTCGCTGACAGTGCCGCAGGATCTGAGCTTCGAAAGCGATTCCGCGCCGGAAGTCATCACCGCGGCGATCTCGCCATCGACACCGCAATTCACCCCGCCGCCCATGGTCGAATCGGTGGAATACGTGCGCGCACCGGCGCCGGTGTACCCGGCTGAATCGAAACGCAAACGCGAGCGCGGCACGTGCTTGCTGCGCGTGATGGTCGATGCGAATGGCCGGGCCGCCCAGATCCGCGTCGAACGCTCGAGTGGTTACGAGCGTCTGGACATCGCCGCGCGCGAGGCCGTGGAAAAAGCGCTGTTCCGCCCTCACGAAGTGAACGGCATCGCGCAGGCCGCGCAGGTCCTGATCCCCATCGAGTTCGCGCGCCGCCCGAGCTGAACTCACCGCGGCGCGTATATGATGCGCGCCAGTGGCTAACCAGTCCCTCACTGACCTCGATCTTGGTCCCCCGCCGTCCAGCGCGCGGCTGACATACCTGCGCTACACGCGGCGCATCCGCGACCTCATCGAGGTCGCACGCCTGCA
>DASTTJ010000240.1:0-3998 GCA_035760205.1 Steroidobacteraceae bacterium
AATCCGCGATGGTCACATCGACTTCGTGGCCCACACCCGACACCGTCGGCACGCGGCAGGCGGCGATTGCCCGCGCCACGCGCTCGTCGTTGAAACACCACAGATCCTCGAGCGAGCCGCCGCCGCGGGCGATGATCAGCACATCGCATTCATTGCGTCGCGAGGCCGATTCGATGGCCCGCACGATCTCCGGCACCGCCGCGGCACCCTGGACCGCAGTGGGGTAGAGCAGCACGCCCGCCGCCGGAAAGCGCGCGCGAAGCACGCGCAATATGTCGTGAATTGCCGCGCCCGTGGGCGAGGAGACCACACCGATCCGTCGCGGTACCGGCGGCAGCGGACGCTTGCGCTCCACGGCAAACAAACCTTCAGCCGCAAGCCGGGCCTTGAGCTTCTCGAACTCCCGCTTGAGCGCGCCTTCGCCTGCTTCTTCGAGGTGTTCGATGAGGAGCTGGTACTCGCCGCGCGGCTCGTACAGACCCACGCGGGCGCGGACCAGGACCGCCATTCCATCTTTCGGCCGAAAGCGCACCAGTGAATTTCGCTGGCGCCACATGGCGCATCGGACCTGGGCAGTGCTGTCCTTCAGCGAGAAATACCAGTGCCCCGACGCCGGCGCGGCGAAATTCGAAAGTTCTCCTTCCAACCACAGCAATGGCAGGCCGGATTCCAGCATCAGGCGCACTTCTTTATTGAGGCGCGAGACGCTGTAGATGTCGCGCTCGGTGCGCGTCGGAGGCGGGCTGCGTGCCGGCTCGGGCGGGAAGAGGGGGAAATTCACGGCGTGATAATGGGGACATTCCTGATTTGCAGCAAATGGGGACGCGCCTCAATCGGCCCAGGGGCGTGTCGAAATCCTCTGTCGAGGCGCGTCCCCATTTGCTGCAAATCAGGAATGTCCCCATTCTTTACCCGCCGAAGTCGCTTGCGTACAATCCCGCATGCCTACCCAACCCCCCTCTCCGCTCCGCATTCTCGAAGAAGCGTTGACGTTCGACGACGTTCTTCTGGTGCCGGCCTACTCAGAAATCCTGCCTCGCGAAGTCGATCTGGGGACGCGCCTGACGCGCGAAATCCGGCTCAATCTTCCGCTTGTGTCCGCCGCCATGGACACCGTCACCGAAGCGCGCCTCGCCATCACCATGGCGCAGGAGGGCGGTATCGGCATCGTCCACAAGAGCATGACCATCGCCGGGCAGGCCGCCGAAGTCGCACGCGTCAAGAAATTCGAGTCGGGCGTCATTCGCGATCCCATTACCGTTGCCCCGGACATGACCATCCGCCAGGTCATCGACCTGACCCGCTCAAAAGGCATTTCCGGCGTTCCTGTGGTGCAGGGCTCCAAGGTCGTGGGCATCGTCACCCATCGCGACCTGCGCTTCGAAGTGAAGCTCGACGCGCCCGTGTCGACGGTCATGACGCCGAAGGAACGCCTCGTCACCGTGCGTGAAAACGCGCCGAAGGACGAAGTACTGCTGCTGCTGCACAAGCACCGCATCGAGAAGGTGCTGGTGGTGAACAGCGACCAGGAACTGCGCGGCATGATCACCGTGAAAGACTTTCAAAAAGCCACCGAGTTTCCGCGCGCCTGCAAGGATCCCTCGGGACGTCTGCGCGTCGGTGCGGCCGTGGGTACGGCACAAGACACGCTCGATCGCGTGGCGGCGCTGCGCGAGGCGGGCGTCGACGTGGTGGTTGTCGATACCGCGCATGGCCACTCCAAAGGCGTGCTCGACATGATCGCGCGCATCAAGGCGAAGTGGGGCGACTTGCAAGTCATCGGCGGCAACGTGGCGACTGCCGAAGCCGCGCGTGATCTGGTGAAGGCCGGCGTCGATGGCATCAAAGTGGGCATCGGTCCCGGCTCCATCTGCACCACGCGTATCGTTGCCGGTGTGGGTGTTCCGCAAATCTCCGCCGTGTCAAACGTCGCGGCGGCGGTCAACAACACAGTCCCCGTCATTGCCGATGGGGGCATCCGTTTCAGCGGCGACATCGCCAAGGCTATTGTGGCGGGTGCGGACTGCGTGATGATCGGCGGACTCTTCGCCGGTACCGAGGAGTCACCGGGCGACGTCGAGCTGTATCAAGGCGCCTCGTACAAGGCATACCGCGGCATGGGTTCGCTCGGCGCCATGGCCGAGCGCCATGGCTCGGCCGACCGCTATTTCCAGGACACCGCCGCGGAGCTCGAAAAACTCGTGCCCGAAGGCGTCGAAGGACGCGTGCCTTACAAGGGCAGCCTCGTCTCCATCCTGCATCAGCTCGCGGGCGGCCTGCGTGCCGCCATGGGGTATACGGGCAGCACCAGCATCGCCGCCATGCGCACCAACCCCAAGTTCGTGCGCGTCACCGGCGCCGGCATGCGCGAGAGCCACGTGCACGACGTGCAGATCACCAAAGAAGCACCTAACTACCGAGTATCCTGATGAACACCGTCGCGGCGAGTCCGATGAATCCACAGACCGACATCCACTCATCGCGCGTTCTCATACTGGACTTCGGGGCGCAGTACACCCAGCTCATCGCGCGCCGCGTGCGCGAGCAGGGCGTCTATTGCGAAATCCTGCCCTGGGACGTCACCAACGACGACGTCCGCAAGTGGAAGCCCAAGGGCATCATCCTGTCGGGCGGGCCGGAGTCGGTCACCGACAAGGAGCCGCCGCGTGCGCCGCAGTCGGTGTTCGAACTCGGGGTTCCCGTGCTCGGCATCTGCTACGGCATGCAGACCATGGCGCAGCAGCTGGGTGGCCGCGTCGTCAGTTCCAACCACCGCGAATTCGGCTATGCCGAAGTCACCAGCATCGCGCCCAACAAACTCCTGGACGGGTTGTTCGATCGCCAGGACGGCCAGGGCCGTGGCGTGCTCGATGTGTGGATGAGTCATGGCGACAAGGTCGATACGCTGCCCGCCGGATTCACCGCGGTCGCGCGCAGCGCCAATGCGCCGCTTGCGGCCATGGCCGACGAATCGCGCAAGTTCTACGCCGTGCAGTTTCACCCGGAGGTCACGCACACGCTGCAGGGCAAACAGCTCCTCGAGCGCTTCGTACGCGAGATCTGCGGCTGTGAACCCTTGTGGAGTGTCGGCAACATCATCGAAGACGCCATCGCGCGCGTGCGTGCGCAGGTAGGCAAGGGCAAGGTGCTGCTCGGGCTTTCCGGTGGCGTGGATTCTTCCGTCGTCGCCGCGCTGCTGCACAAGGCCATCGGCGATCAACTCGTTTGTGTCTTCGTGGATCACGGCCTGATGCGCCTCAATGAAGGCGACCAGGTCATGAAGATCTTTGCCGACAACCTTGGCGTGAAGGTCATCCGCGTCGATGCCGAGGCGCGCTTCCTCGATGCGCTGCGGGGCGAGAACGATCCCGAGAAGAAGCGCAAGATCATCGGTGGCCTGTTCGTGAAGGTGTTCGACGAAGAGGCCACGAAGCTCACCGGAATCGACTGGCTCGCGCAGGGCACTATCTACCCCGATGTGATCGAGTCCGCGGGCAGCAAGACCGGCAAGGCGCACGTCATCAAGTCGCATCACAACGTGGGCGGTCTGCCCGCCAACATGCGCATGAAGCTGGTCGAACCGTTGCGCGAACTGTTCAAGGACGAAGTGCGCCGGCTCGGCGTGGAACTCGGGCTGCCGCGCGAGATGGTGTATCGCCATCCGTTCCCGGGGCCGGGTCTGGGTGTGCGCATCCTGGGCGAAGTGCGCAAGGACTACGCCGACCTCCTGCGCCAGGCCGACGCCATCTTCATCGAAGAGCTGCGCCGTCACGACTTATATGACAAGACTTCACAGGCCTTCGCCGTGTTCCTGCCGGTGCGTTCGGTGGGTGTCATGGGCGACGGCCGCCGCTACGACTATGTGGTTGCCTTGCGCGCGGTGGAAACCGTGGACTTCATGACCGCGCACTGGGCGCGCCTGCCGTATGACTTCCTCGACATCTGCTCACGCAGAATCGTGAATGAAGTGAAGGGTATCTCGCGCGTGGTGTACGACA
>DASTTJ010000241.1:0-2020 GCA_035760205.1 Steroidobacteraceae bacterium
CGATGGCGCGCATTTTTTCCGCGCCATCGCGCCGCATATCCAGTATCGGGCGCACGTGCAGCGTGCCCACTGACGCATGCGCGTACCAGGTTCCGTGGGTGCCATGCTTCGCAAAGATCTTCGTCAGCCGGTCGGTGTACTCCGCGAGGTGTTCGAGCGGCACCGCGCAGTCCTCGATGAAGGACACCGGTTTCCCGTCGCCCTTCATCGACATCATGATGTTCAGGCCGGCCTTGCGCACCTCCCAGATTTCCTTTTGCAGCGCCGGGTCCGTGATCTCCACTACGGCCCCGGCATGTCCGAGATCGCCCATCATCTGTACCAGGCGCTGAAGTTTTGCGATCTGCGCGTTCCTGTCCTCGCCCGCGAATTCCACCAGCAGGATGGCCTCGGGTTCACCCTTGAGAAACTTTGCGACAATCGGGCGGAACTCGGCGTTGCCGCGCGCCAGATCGATCATGGTGCGGTCCACCAGTTCGACCGCATCGGGGTCGAGCGTGACGATATGCCGGGTCAGGTCCATGGCCTGGAAAAAGCTGGCGAAGTGCACCACGCCAAGGACCTTGTGCGCGGGAATCGGCGAGAGCTTCAGCGTCACGCGCTTCGAGAACGCCAGGGTGCCTTCCGAGCCGACCAGCAGGTGCGCGAGGTTGTGCGAAGTGGGTTTCGATTCACTGCCGGGCAGCACCATATCCACGTTGTAGCCCTGCACGCGGCGCAGCACCTTGGGCCAGCGAGCTTCGATCTCGTCGGCTTCGCGCCGCGCGATGGCATGGATCTTCGCCACCAGGGCGCGATACGCGGAAGTCGCGTCCGCGACCGCGTCGCTCGGACCGAAATGGAACTCGTCGCCGCCCGAGAGCCACGCATCGACACCGAGTACGTTGTGCACCATGTTGCCGTAGCGGATGGAGCGCGAGCCGCAGGAGTTGTTGCCGGTCATTCCGCCTATGGTGGCTTGCGCGGAGGTGGACACGTCCACCGGGAACCAGAGCTGGTGCGGACGCAAAAAGGCATTGAGCTGGTCGAGTACCATGCCAGGTTGTACCGTCACTTCGCGCCTTTCGGCGTCGAACGCGCTGACGGCGTTCAGGCTCCTGGAGCAGTCGATGACCAGCGCCGCGCCGACGCTCTGTCCGCACTGAGAAGTCCCGGCGCCACGCGGCAGGATCGGCACGCCTTCCTCGGCCGCGATCTGCAGTGCCATGCGCGCAGCCTCCTCGGTGCGCGGCACGACCACCCCGACCGGTTCGATCTGGTAGATCGAGGCATCGGTGCTGTAGCGGCCGCGCGAGAACGCGTCGAACAGCACGTCGCCGTCCACCTCGCGCAGCAGGCGCCGCGCCAGCGCGCCGGGCGAATGGCGTGCGGGGCCTGCGGAAATCGGAGCGGCGGGCGCGTTCACTGGGTGGCAGGGCTCGCAATGGATACAGCACGAATGATACCGCGAGGCTTGAGACGGGGATGGAAAGTGAGTAGGCTCGAACTTTAATTCAGGGTGTGCTGATGACACATCGCAGCGGACGCCATTTCCTCCAGATACCGGGACCCACCAACGTTCCCGACCGGGTGTTGCGCGCAATCGATCGGCCGACGATTGACCATCGAGGACCGGGGTTCGCCGCGCTCGGCCACGAGGTGCTTGACGGACTCAAGCAGGTATTCAGGACCACCGGCCACGTCATCATCTATCCGGCTTCGGGTACCGGTGCATGGGAGGCCGCGCTGGTGAACACGCTCTCTCCCGGGGATCGCGTGCTGATGGCCGAGACCGGCCAGTTCGCTTCGCTGTGGCAGAAGCTGGCGACCCGGCTTGGGCTCAGCGTGGACTTCATCCCCGGCGACTGGCGCCACGGCGTGGACCCCGCCGTGATCGAACAGCGGCTTGCGGAGGATCGCGGCCACAACATCAACGCCGTATGCGTGGTCCACAACGAAACGTCGACCGGGGTGACCAGCCGCATTCCGCTGTTGCGCAAGGCGATGGATCGCGCCGCGCATCCCGCGCTGCTGATGGTGG
>DASTTJ010000242.1:0-5225 GCA_035760205.1 Steroidobacteraceae bacterium
CCTTTGGCGAATGAATCGTCGACAGTCGAATGGCAGAGCGAACACTGAATTCCCATCGAGGTGATGCGTCCCTTCTCGTCGAAGATGCCCGTGACCCCGATCACTGCGTCGAGCTTCAGTAAAGATATTGTGACAGCGGGATTCTTCAGGTCGACCTTGCCGCGAGCGATGTCACGCTGTACGGAGCGCGGCAGGGAGTCGACGTCGACCTTGAGTCCGACCGCGAGCGCGGTGGCGGGAGACACTCCTTCGCCAACACCACCATTGGCGGCACCGGCTATGGCCAGATGCAGGCCGAGCTCATCGCCCCAGAAAGCTTCGTCGCCGAAGGTTGCATGGCGGAATGCGTCGCGCCCTTCGCGCAATTGCCGGAGCGCATGCGTCTGCATCGAGACGCCGTAGGAGGAATCCGTCGCGCCGGTCGGCGCGCAGATGACGGTGGTCATCGCCGCGGCGAGCATGAGCTGGTGCTTCATTGTCCTCACTCCGAAAAATGTTGATCGGTACGCAGTCAATGCGCCGGATGGAGTGAAAGTTCCGCGGGCTTGACCGCGCAACGCCCGCCTTGTACTTTACCGATGAGTTAAATAACAAGGCGTTCGTGCATGGCGACGGATCCGCTCAGTACCACCTTCGCGGCGCTTGCCGATCCCACGCGTCGCGCCATCCTGTCGCGGCTCACCACGGGCGAGGCGTCGGTTACCGAACTTGCAGAGCCTTTTGACATGAGCCTGCCGGCGGTCACCAAACATCTCAAAGTGCTGCAGCGGGCCGGCCTCATCAGCCAGAGCCGCGAGGCGCAGTGGCGTCCGTGCAAGCTTCAGGCGCGCCCCATGCGCGAAGCTTCCGAGTGGATGGAGCCTTATCGGCGGCACTGGGAACTGCGTTTCGATCGTCTCGAAGACTACCTGCGCGAAGTCACCACCCGGGGCGCGCGCCGTGCCCGGAAGAGGACCTGATATGAGCTCGCATGCAAGATCCATCAAACACGGTTCGTTCGTGGTCGAGCGGCACCTCAACTACGACCCGGCGACGCTGTTTCACGCGTGGACGGATCCGGCGGCCAAGGCCCGCTGGTTCAACGGCCCTTCGGACAAATGGACCGAGGAAGTACGGGAAATGGACGTGCGCGCCGGTGGACGCGAACGGGTCATCGGCAAGTTCGCGGACGGCTCGGAATCGCGGTTCGAGGCCTGCTACTTCGACGTGGTGCCCGATCGCCGGCTCGTGTACACGTACGACATGTATTTTCAGGGAAAGAAGATCTCGGTTTCACTGGCTTCCGTGGAGTTCGTCACCCACGGCCGCGACAATCACAAAGGGACGAAACTCATCGTCACCGAGCAACACGCGTTTCTCGATGGCTACGAGGACGCTGGCAATCGCGAACGCGGCACGCTCGGGCTCATGGACAACCTGGAACTGGCGCTCGCCGGCGGGGACCCGCGCCAACCCAGGAAACCTTAGCGGGTCTTGCTAGCGCGGGTCCGGGTAGAGCGAGCCCAGATACGCCACCACGTCGATCATCTCGCTGAGCGAAAGTTTTTCGACCGAGGGCGTCATCTGCGTCGCGGCTTCGCCCGTGCGCGTGCCATTGCGAAATGCCAGCAGCTGGCGGAGCAGGTAGGTAGGCGAGCGGCCCGCAAGGGGCGGAATCTTGTCGGTGCCCATGAGCTTGGGCAGGTGGCACTCGGCACACACCACTGTTTTGCCGCCATCGCCGGTGGTGACCAGTCGCTTGCCGCGGTTGATGCTGCCGGGCGGTACATACGCCATGTATTCCAGCCGGTCATCGCGCCGCTCGTGCCGCGCGAGTTCGTTGGTGACCTCGAGCAGGCGGCCGTCGAGATCTTCCGTGCCGCCCACTTCTTCATAAATCCACGCTGCGCGCTCGGCCCGCGGGATGCGCAGGCTCTCGAGCACGTACTGGCGCCGTTTCAATCTCTGCAGGGAGAAATACCTGGCGCTCTCATCGATTTCCTCTTCGGTCATCGCCTTGGCGATCTTCAGCATGTTCACGCCCGGCACGTATTCTTCGGGCCCGGCATGTTGGCGAGCCCCGCTGCGGTAGTCACGCAGTTGTGCCTTTATGTATGGCTCGGGCAGTCCTGCCAGCGCGGAGTTTTCCGGACGGCCCTGGCCGGTGGGCGTGTGGCAATATGCGCAGGCCATGACCGCGGGCTTGCGGCCGCGCGCCACCACCTCAGGCATGGGAATGTGGCTGGCCGGTCGCCAGTCGGGTGCGTTGAAAGGATCGTTGATGCGCGCCTGCGTGAATTTCTGGTCGCTGCCCGGAATCTCGAGCAGTTCGACGTTATCGAGCTTCACCGGCGTCGGGTTCTTCTCCAGCGACTTCGGGTCGATGGGATACAGCCATTCGGGGGCCGGAATCGGGGCGCCCGCGGGGACGGCCGCGGGTGGATCCGCGGCGAATGCAGTGGCGCAGACCAGGGCGCAGACGATAGCGCAGTCAATGGCGATGCGTTTCAAGCGGTGGCCCTCACTTCGATGCGCACATAGTGCCACGGGCTGCATAATCGTTGCCATGCCGCGCATCACCCGTCGCGCGCTGCCGGCCGGAACCGTGGAGCTGGCGCGTTACCTCATCGGCAAGCGCCTGGTGCACGAGAGTGCCGAGGGGCGCATCGCCGGGCGCATCGTCGAGACCGAAGCCTACCCACCCGGCGATCCCACCGGCTACGCGCGCCCCGGACTAACTACCGCGAATGCGCCGCTGTTCGCGGCACGCGGCACGGCCTACGTGCGCATGGTCTACGGCACCTGCCTGACGCTGAATCTGGCGGCCGAAGCGGCCGGCGAGGGCGCGGCGGTACTGATCCGCGCGCTCGAGCCCACCGAAGGCATCGAAGTGATGACGGCGAACCGCCTGGGATCGCGGCTGCTCGATCTGGCGCGCGGGCCAGGGCGTCTCTGCGCAGCCCTCGGGATTGGCCGCGAACTGTCGGGCGCCGATCTCACTTCGCACCCGCGCCTGCGGCTGGAGCGCGTGTCGCGTGCGCCGGTGGTGATCCAGGTGACGACGCGCATCGGCCTGTCACGCGATCAGCATCGCAGGTTGCGTTTCATCGAGCGCGGCAGCCCTTTCGTGAGTGTTCCGCCATAATGCGCGCCATGCATTTACGAGTTTTCTGGCCACTGCTGATATTGGCGAGCGCACAGGCGATTGCCGATTCGCCACCCAGCGAGGAGACCTTCCGTGCTGCGCTGGGCGTCGCGGACACTGTCGAAGTGTCCTTTCGCGCGGTCGATTGCAGTCGGGTGGATTACGAGACTTTTGCGCAGGCCATGCTCGCATCGGGTGTGAATGCCGACGTGGATCGTGCCGTGGATGGCAAGAAGCTCACAGTGACGGTGCGTCGCCGCGGCGGCAAGGCTTGCCCCGCGCCGTACCCGCCCGTCACCGACCTTCCGCCATTCGATCTGCGCGATCTCGCGGGCAAGCGCGTGACTGCCGCCAGCCTCAAGGGCAAGCCCACGCTCATGAACTTCTATTTCGCGCAGTGTGTGCCTTGCATTCTCGAAGTGGGCCCGATCAATGGTTACGCCGCGAAACACCCCGAGATGAACTTCCTCGCGGTGACTTTCGATGAGCCGCAAGTTGCTCGCGAGTTCGTGAATCGTCACCAGTTCCGTTGGCGTGTCGTGCCCGACGCGCGCGAGTTCATCGACCGCCTGCGCGTCAAGCAATACCCGACGATGGCACTGTTCGATTCTGGTGGAAGGCTGCTCGGCACCCGCCTGGGCGGGGTTCGCGACGAACTCGAGGCCGCGAATGTCGCGCCGCAGCTTGCCCGGTGGGTGGACGGCTTGCTGCGTGTCAACCAAACGGGAGTGGGTGCGTTGCGATAGGTAAGCCCATGAGTACGACAACCACTGCCGCGGCCATTGCCGCCAGCCGTTTCGGCCTCGGGGCCAGGCCCGGCGAGTTGTCTGCCGTGGGAGCCGACCCCGTCGACTGGCTGCTGCGCCAGCTCAAGGGCGCGCCGCCCGTGCTCCAAGGGGAAGGGCTCAAACCTTCCGCGGAAACGCTGGCGAAGGTGATCGAGCTGCGCAAGGAAATCGCCGCCGAGCGTCGGGAGAAGAAGGGCGCCGGCGAAGAAAAGGATCCGCTCGCCGCGGCGCTCAAGCTGCCGGCGATCTATCGCCCGGTCTACATCGACGAGGTGGTTGCGCGCTTCGCACACGCCATTGCCACCGAGCGGCCGTTTCTCGAACGGCTCACGCAGTTCTGGACCAATCATTTCGCGGTATCCGTGGACAAGATCGCGGTGCTCGGCATCGCAGGCGCGATGGAACGCGAGGCCATCCGTCCGCGGGTCACCGGATACTTCGCCGATCTGTTGTTAGCCGTCGAACAACATCCGGCGATGTTGTTGTATCTCGACAATGCGGCGTCGATCGGCCCGAACTCCGACGCGGCGCGCTTCGCCAGCCGAGGTAAGAAACGCAAGGTGGGCATCAACGAAAACCTGGCGCGCGAGATCCTCGAACTGCACACGCTGGGCGTGGACGGCGGTTATACCCAGGCAGACGTCACGACTTTTGCGCAGGCCATCTCGGGATGGTCGATCGGTGGCCAGGAAAACGGACGCAGGCTCGCGAAGCTGGGCGTGGACAACGGCACGCCCGGCGAATTCCACTTTCGAGATGCCTTCCACGAGCCGGGCGCGAAGAAGTTGTTGGGCAAGAGTTATGGCCACAACGGCGTGCGCCAGGGCCAGGCCATCCTGCGCGACCTGGCGACGCGCCGGGAAACCGCGCGGCACATTTCTACCAAACTCGCGCGGCATTTCATCGCCGACGATCCGCCGAAGGCGGCCGTGGACCGCATGACTCGCGCCTGGATGGACTCAAAAGGCCACCTGGCCACGGTGTACCAGGCGCTGGCCGAATCTCCGGAAGCCTGGGAACAGCCGCTCGCGAAATTCAAGACGCCTTCCGACTACATCTATTCTTCGTATCGCGCGCTCGGCATTCCGCTGCGCGAGAAACGCCGTGCCCTGCAGCCTTTCGAAGCACTGGGTCAACGCAGCCTCAGCCCCGGTTCACCCGCAGGCTGGCCAGACAGCAGCGCGGATTGGGACGGATCTTCGGCACTGCTCAAGCGTATTGCCTGGGCCGATGTCGTGGCCCAACGCATGGGCGATGCGCGCAATGCCCGCGACCTGGCGCCGCAGTTGTTAGGCGCGACACTTTCCGAGGTG
>DASTTJ010000243.1:0-8593 GCA_035760205.1 Steroidobacteraceae bacterium
GAAGATGGCGTTGGCGAGTTTGGCGCGATGTGCCGGCAGCGAAAGCTTGCGCTCGTCTTCGCGATTGGAGATGAACGCGGTCTCGACCAGCATCGAGGGGATGTCCGGCGACATCAGCACGATGAAACCCGCCTGCTGCACGCGTGGCTTGCGCACTTCACCCAATCGATCGAGCGAGCGCAACACGTTGTCCGCCGCCACCATGCTCGCGGAGATGCTCGCCGTCTGCGACAGATCGAGCAGCACATTGGCGAGCACGGCGTCCTTGTCGTCGAGCTTGATGCCGCCCTTCAAGTCGGCCGCGTTTTCCCGCTCGGCCAGCCAGCGCGCGGCCTCGCTCGACGCGCCACGATCCGACAACACATACACCGACGAACCCGACACATCCGGATTGGCAATGGCGTCCGCATGAATGGAAACGAACAGGTCCGCCTTGGCGCGGCGCGCGCGCAAGGTGCGTTCCTTCAGCGAAATGAAGTAGTCGCCATCGCGAGTGAGCACGGCTTTCATGCCCGGCTCCGCATTGATGCGCGCCGCCAGCGCCTTGGCGATTTCCAACACCACGTGTTTCTCGCGCGTGCCACGCTTGCCGGAAGCGCCGGGATCGACTCCACCGTGTCCGGCATCGATGGCGATCACGATGTCGCGGCCGGAGTCGCTTGGCGCATGCGCGGGGCGGATGGCGACCGGTGCTGCGGAAACCGTGGGCGTCACCGCGACAGATCGGCTGGCAGTACTCGTCGCGGCAGCCTTGCCCGCGATATCGAGGATGAGTCGATGGCCGGCATCGCCAGAGGGAACTGCCGCTGACGTCTGGATGGTGACGGGTCCTGCCACTTCGAACACCAGGCGCAAACCGTTCTGGGGCAATTTGCCCGAGCGCAGCGCGGTAATGACACCGTCGGCCTCAGGCAATTTTGTTTTCATCGAAGACTTCGACACGTCGAGCACGACGCGGCGAGGTGAATCGAGCAGGAAAGCCTTGTGTTTGACCGGCGCCGACAGATCGAGCACCACGCGCACGCCGGTTTCCGTGCTGGCGACACGCACGTCGCGGATTTCAGCGGCGACGAGGTTCCCGGAAACTCCCGCAAGGAATGCGAGCAGTGCGAGCCAAACCCCAGTTCTCTTCGCCAAAAAATCCTTCCCCATCATGGAGTTCAACGCCAGACGTGAGGCGCAATTTACTTATTTGCACTAGAAGTTTCAATCCTCTCGATTCGATGGCCGTCCAAACCGATGGAAAACTGGAACAAACGGTCTGCGGCGGGCAGCCGCCCTTCCCCGCGTTCCGGCCATTCGACCAGCCACAGGTATCCCGCACGGTGATAGTCCGAAAGGCCCAGATGCTCGAGTTCCTCGGGATCCTGCAGCCGGTACAGATCCAGATGGATCGCGGTGACTGCCGCCAGTTCGTACGTTTCGAGCAGCGTGTAGCTCGGACTCTTGATCGGCCCCTGCACTCCCAGCGCGCGCAAGACGCCGCGCGCGAAAGTCGACTTGCCCGAGCCGAGTTCACCGCGCAGGAACACCACCTGACAGGCGGAATCGCGCGCCGCCGGCTTGCCTAACAAACGCGCGCCGAGCGCCTCGGTTTCTTCGCCGCTGCGTGTGTACCACGCGTGGGGCTCGGTCGCCCTCACGGATTCACCCAGCCACGCAGCTCGGCGATGACATCGCTGGCGATGAGCCCACGCTGACCGCCCTGCGCCGCCGAATCGCCGGCCAGCGCGTGGACCAGCACGCCAACGCGCGCCGCCAGGGCACTGTCGGTGCATTGCGCGCGCAGACCAGTGATGACGCCCGTCAGCACGTCGCCCATGCCGGCAGTGGCCATCCCGGGATTGCCGCGGTCGCAAATCGCCAGTTCGCAGGTGGCGCGTCCGGCAGATCCGGATGCTCCCCAGGCGACCAGGGTGCCCGCGCCCTTCAGCACCGCCACGGCACCGTAACGCGAATGCAGTTCGCGCGCCGCGCCCAGCCGATCGGCCTGCACCGCGCTGGCTTCCACGCCTAACAACCGCGCGGCTTCACCGGGATGCGGCGTGATGATCCAGCTCTCGGGCAGTTTCACCGGGTTCGCGGCCAGCAGGTTCAATGCATCGGCGTCGACCACCGCGGGAATACCCGCGGTCGAGCATGCGGCTGCCCACAGCCGCCGCGCCCAGTCGCCGGTGCCGAGCCCGGGTCCGATGGCGAGCACATCGCAGTCATGGATGGCATTGTCGAGGTTCGTCGTGGACGAAACTGGTAGATAGACGAGCTCGGGACGCGTGGCCGTGACGGCCACGAGGTTGTCCGTCCAGCCAGCCACGGTGACCAGTCCGGCGCCCACGCGAAGTGCCGCCTCGCCCGCCAACCGCAAGGCGCCGGGCATCCCGGCGCCGCCGCCGACCACCAGCACGCGCCCGTGAGTGCCCTTGTGCGAGTCGCGCACCCGGCGCGGCAGGCTCGATGCGAGTTCGCTTGTATCGATACGCCGCATCAACGGTGCAAATTGCGGCGTCGCCGGCGCGACGACCCCGAGGTCGTCGAGCAGCACTACGCCCGCGTGCTGCGGGCCCGCACCCAGGAACAGACCGGATTTGAGCGCCACGAAACTCACCGTGACCTCGGCGCGTACGGCAACCTCGAGCACCGCGCCGCTGTCGGCGTTCACGCCGGAGGGGATGTCGAGCGCCAGCACCGGACGATTCGCGGCGTTGATGGCGCGGATCACGGCAAGTGTTTCGGCGCGCGGTACCCCCATGAGCCCTATGCCTAACAACGCGTCGACGACCACGTCGCTGCCCGAGAGTGCGTCGCCCGCGAAAGGATGCGCACTGCCGCCCGCGGCCAGCCATTCCTCCATCGCGCGGCGCGCCTCCCCGCCCAGCTTGTCGGGCGGTGCGCCCGCCAGCACCAGCGCCTCCAGTCCTGCCAGGCGTGCGAGGCGCGCGAGCACGTAACCATCGCCGCCGTTGTTGCCCGCGCCGCAGACGACCGCAACCCGCTTTGCCTGCGGCCAGCGTGCGCGCAAGATCTTCAGCGCGCCTTCCGCTGCGCGAGTCATCAGCGTGAACGCCGGAACCGGGCGCTTTTCGATTTCCCACGCGTCGAGGGCACGCACCTGCTCGGCGGAATAGATGGCGGTCGGCCGGTTCATGGCACGAATTATACTGGCGGCGCGCCATGACTCCTTCCATCGAATCCATGCTCGACCTCAAGGAAGCCCTGCTGGGCTTGGCCCGCGAGCGGGGATTCAACGCGTTGGGCGTCAGCGACGTGAAGCTTGCCGGCGACGCCGCGCATCTGGAACGGTGGCTCGGGGCCGGCAAACACGGCGAAATGGGCTACATGTCCAAACACGGCACGCGCCGGACGGACCCCTCGGAACTGGTGCCCGGCACCGTGCGCGTGCTGTCGGCGCGCATGGACTACTGGCCGGACGATGCCCACGACGCTATCGGGGTGCTGACCAACCCCGGAATGGGTTACGTCTCGCGATATGCGCTGGGCCGCGACTATCACAAGGTGCTGCGCAACGCCCTGCAGGGACTCTCCGAGGACATCGTCGAGCGGATTGGCCCCATGGGCTACCGTGTGTTCGTCGACTCCGGTCCCGTGCTCGAGAAAGCGCTGGCGCGTAATGCCGGCCTGGGGTGGATAGGCAAACACACCAACCTCATCGCGCGCGACGCCGGTTCGTATTTCTTCATCGGCGAGATCCTCACCGACCTTCCCCTGCCAGTCGATGAAGCCGCCAGCGCGCATTGCGGCACCTGCAGCGCGTGCATACCCGCCTGCCCCACGGGGGCCATCACCGCGCCCCACCAGCTCGACGCGCGCCGCTGCATCTCATACCTGACCATCGAACTGCACGGCGCCATACCCGTCGAGCTGCGCCGCATGATGGGCAACCGCATCTACGGTTGCGATGACTGCCAGCTCGTGTGCCCGTGGAACAAGTTCGCCCGTACCGCCGCGCATCCGGATTTCAAGACGCGGCACAAGCTCGACGCGTCGCGGCTGAGCGATCTGTTCGCCTGGAGCGAAGCGGAATTCCTGGAGCGCACCGAAGGCTCGGCCATTCGCCGGATCGGTTATGAACGCTGGCTGCGCAACATTGCGGTGGCACTGGGCAACGCGCCCGCCACAAACGAAAATTCAGCGGCACTGGCCACACGCGCGGACGACGCGTCAGACCTCGTGCGTGAGCACGTGAGCTGGGCGCTGAACGAACACGCCGGCCGGCGCGCCGCGGCGCCCATCGCCTAGCTATTTCGGATACCAGCGGCCGGGCTTGTCCCGGCGAGAATCCTCGATGTTCACGTATTCCACGCGTGTACGTGCGTTCAGGAAGGCCGAAATTCCCAGATTGATGGCCACGAAGCCGGCGACGATCACCGCTATCCACGCCCATTGGCGAAAGATCGCGAGAAACAGCGCCATGGGCAACGCGGCCTCGAGAAGCACCGCAGTCATGAATGCCAGCGAGTAATAAGGTACGCCGGGCAATACGCGCTCGAGCTTCGTTCCACAGTTCGTGCACGTGACTGGATGTCGGCGGCGCGTCGTGAACAACGGTAGTGTCACGGTGGGGGCGCCGCAGGAAGGACAAGTTCGGTTCCGATATTCGACCGCGTCGTCCATCTGCGTCGCAATGCGCCTAGCTCACCGTGAACTGGACGTTGTCGATGAGCCGCGCCTTGCCCAGACGTGCGGCGGTCAGGACAACGAAGTCCTGGGTATCCGGTTCCGCCGGCGCCAGCGACTTCGCGTCGCGTACGCTGAAATAATCCGTCCGGAAACCAGCCCCATCGAGCGCCGCGCGTCCAGCCGCTTCGAGCTTCGCGTAGTCGCGCATGCCGGATTGCAATGCGGCCACGGCCAGCTGGAGCTGGCGGTAGATAGCCGGCGCAAGCTTGCGCTGGGCCTCGTCGAGATACTGGTTGCGCGAGCTCATCGCCAGGCCATCGGCTTCGCGCACCGTGGGCGCGCCGACGATCTCCACGCGAAGGCACAGGTCCGCGGCCATGCGGCGGATCACGGTGAGCTGCTGAAAATCCTTCTCGCCGAAAATCGCCACGTCCGCATCGACGATGTTGAACAGCTTGGCGACGACCGTGGCCACTCCCTCGAAATGCCCGGGGCGGAACTCACCGCACAGGATGTTGGAGATGCCCGGGACTTCCACGCGCGTGGCCTGCTCCGAACCGTTCGGATAGATCTCGCCGACGTCCGGCATGAACATGAGATCGCAGCCCGCATCTTCGAGCATTTTCGCATCCTGGGTGGGCGTGCGCGGATAGTGCGCGAAGTCCTCGTTCGGACCGAACTGCATGGGGTTTACGAAGATGCTGGCGAGAAACCGCTTGCCATGTTTTCGCGCGGCTTCGATGAGGCTGACGTGGCCGGCGTGCAGGTTGCCCATGGTGGGCACGAACACCAGCCGTTCGCCGGCGGCGCGCCACTGCGCCACTTGCGTGCGCACGGCATTGATCGTGGTGACGGTCAGCATTGCGGTGTCAGACATGGAACTCGTGTTCGGGAGCCGGATAGGTCTTGTTCTTGACCGCCTCGACGTAACGCTTGAGCGCGTCGACATTCGAACCCGCGCCTTCCATGAAGTTCTTCACGAAGCGCGGCTTGCGGCCCGAGGTGATGTCGAGCACGTCATAGAGCACGAGGATCTGGCCGTCGGTGTCGGGCCCGGCGCCGATGCCGATGACCGGCACATCGAGCGCCTCGGTGATCTTCTTGCCGAGTTCGGAAGGAATGCATTCGAGCAGCACGATGTCAGCCCCCGCGGATTCGAGCGCCTTGGCGCTGTCGAGCATGCGCTTGGCGGCCGCCTCGTCGCGTCCCTGCACCTTGAAGCCGCCAGTCTTGTGAACCGACTGCGGCTTGAGGCCCAGGTGGGCACAGACGGCGATGTCGTGCCGCGCGAGGAATTCAACGATCTCGAGCTGGCCGAGTCCGCTCTCGAGTTTCACCATTTCCGCCCCGCCCTCCTGCATGAGCCGCACGGAGTTGGCCAGGGCAACGTCGGACGTCGGGTAGCTAGCGAACGGCAGATCCGCGACCAGGAAGGGCCGATGCAGGCCGCGCGCCACCGCTTTGCAGTGATAGACGATGTCGTCCATGGTGACTGGCACCGTGGTGTCGTGGCCCTGCAGCACCATGCCCAGCGAGTCGCCTACCAGCACGAGGTCGGTGTTGGCGTTGTCGCACAACACCGCGAAGCTCGCGTCGTAACAGGTGATGCACGCAATCTTCTCGTGCGTGCGCTTCATCTTGTCGAGCGTGCCCAGCGAAACCGGCGGCCGCGTCGAATCGCGTTGTTCGAGATGTGTGTACATCGGTGAATGAACCCCTCGTGACCGGTCAGATAGTAGTGTGGCGCAGCGGGTTGTAATACATGCGCCCTTTTTTCATGCGCCGTATCGCACCCACGAGCTCGTCGTAATCGGCCTGGTTCTGGACCGGGTCGATGTTGGCCGCGTTCACGATGAGCAGCGGCGCCTGGTCGAACTCGTGGAAGAAGCGTGCATAGGCATCGTTGAGGCGCGTCAGGTATGCCGCGTCGATGCCGCTTTCATAGGAGATGCCTCGTTTGGCGATCCGCTGCAGCAGCGTCTCCACCGGCGCCTGCAGGTAGACCACCAGGTCCGGCTTTGGCGGATCCACCGCCAGGCGCGACGCCACCTGTTCGTACAGGGCCATCTCGGCGCTGTCGAGCGTCAGCCCGGCGAACAACCGGTCCTTCTCGAATAGATAGTCCGCGACGCGCCGCGGCGCGAACAAGTCCTGCTGCTTGAGGCTGCCGAGTTGTTGCGCGCGCTGAAAGAGGAAGAAGAGCTGCGCCGGCAGCGCCCCGGATTTCTGGTTGCGGTAGAACCGTTCGAGGAAAGGATTCTGCGCGTCTTGTTCGAGCACCAGCTCCGCCTCGAGAGATTCGGAGAGCCGTCGCGCAAGACTGGTCTTGCCGACGCCGATCGGACCTTCGATGACGATGTAGCGCTGCGCCGGAACCGTCGGACCCGCGGTTTCCGTCTCAGGCGTACTCACAGACGTTCGATGCCGCGATTGGCGACGCGGTCACGCAGCGGCGCGACACGGCCCAGGCGCGGGATGTCGAGATCCGGCGCGACATCCCCGAGTGGATAAAGCACGAAGTCGCGCATCGCTATCCCGGCGTGGGGCAACGTCAGGGTTTCGGTAGAGCGCTCCTCGCGACCGAGGACCAGCAGATCGAGGTCGATGACCCGCGGGCCCCAACGCTCGCGCGGCGGCTCGCGGCCGAGTTCGCGCTCGAGATTGCGCAGCGCGGCCAGGAGTTCTTCCGGCGTCGACTGCGTCAGCAGGCCTGCCACCGCGTTCACGAACGCAGGCTGCGCCACTTCACCGAAAGGCTGCGTGCGATACAGCGGTGAAGTCGCGATCAGTCGGCTGCCCGGGAGGCGGCCGAGCGCCTGCAGGGCGCGCTCCACCTGCGCTTGCGGGTCGGCAAGATTGCTGCCCACGCCCACATAGGCCGGCAGCCAGCAGGGGTGCGTCATGAGGCTGCGGGTGCGCGCCCTCGCCCGCGGCGGCGGCGGCGCGGTCCTCGACGTGCACCACCACCCTCACCCACCTGGCGTTGCGGCGGCAACAGCGCGTCGGCCATCCGGTCACGGTTCGTCTGCGAGACTTCCTGGACGCGGGTCCACCAGTCGGCGAGTTCGCGCGACGCCAGACCCATGTCGGCGCGCAACAGCAGCAGGTCAAAGCCGGCGCGGAAACGCGGCTGCTCCAGCATGCGCAAAGCGCGACGGCCGCGCGGCTGTTCCAGTCTTGGTTGTGCTGCAAACATCTCCCGCACGCCCAGCGAGAATCGCTTGGGAATGGAGATGCGACCCTGCGCTCCGCGCGCTGCGCGGTCCACCGCATCGACTATCGTGCCGATGTCGTGCCACTTCTCCTGAGGCTGCTTTTCGATGATCTCGGCGAAGGGTCCGTACAACAGCAGTGCGAACAGGAACGTAGGCGTCACCGGCTTGCCAGCGGCCACACGCTGATCGGTGTTGACCAGGCCCTGCCGCACCAGTCGCGACACCGCGCCGTCCGGATGGCGTTCGAGATAGCCCGAGACCGTCGGCAGCAATTCCGCCAGCAGACCGTGACGTTGCAACACCACGAGACTCATCGCGCCGTGGCCCGTCAGGAACAGTTTGAGGGTTTCGTCGAACAGCCGCGCCGGCGGCACGCTGCCTAACAACTCGCGCAGGTTTTGGATAGCCGTGCCGGTTTCGCCGTCGAGCGAGAAGCCGAGCTTCGCCTCGAAACGCGCGGCGCGCAGCATACGCACCGGGTCTTCGCGATAACGCGTCTCCGGATCGCCGATCAGCTTGAGCCGCCTCGCGGCGATGTCCTGCACGCCATCGCAATAGTCCCAGATCGAGAAATCAGCGATGTTGTAGTACAGCGAGTTCGCGGTGAAATCGCGGCGCCACACGTCGTCATCGATGGTGCCGTACGCGTTGTCGCGAAGAATGCGCCCGTGCTCGTCAGTGACGCGGTCTTCATCCTCCTCGTCAACGCCCGCGCCGGCGTGGCGCGAACGATCGCGCTC
>DASTTJ010000244.1:0-4245 GCA_035760205.1 Steroidobacteraceae bacterium
GAACCGCATCGTCATGGGTTCGATGCATACCGGGCTGGAAGATCGCGCGCGCGATTTCCCAAAACTCGCGGCGTATTTCGCCGCGCGCGCGCGCGGTGGCGCGGGTCTCATGGTGAGCGGCGGCATCGCGCCGAACCGCGCCGCCTGGGCCAAACCTTTCGCCGGTAAGCTGTCCACGCAGCGCGAAGTGGCGCGTCACCGGCTGGTGACCGAGGCGGTGCACGCCGAAGGCGGCAAGATCTGCATGCAGATCCTGCACACCGGCCGTTATGGCTACCATCCGCTCCTCGTCGCGCCGTCCGCATTGCGGGCGCCCATCAATCGCTTCAAGCCCCGCGAACTGTCATCCGACGGCGTGCGCGACCAGATAGCCGATTTCGTCAATTGCGCCGAGCTCGCACAGGCGGCCAACTACGACGGCGTCGAGATCATGGGTTCGGAGGGGTATTTCATCAACGAGTTCCTCGCTCCGCGCACCAACCAGCGGACCGATGAATGGGGCGGTTCACTCGAAAATCGCGCACGGCTCGCGCTCGAGGTGGTGAGGCAAACTCGCGCCGCCGTCGGGCCCAACTTCATCATCATCTTCCGCATCTCGGGACTCGATCTCGTGGAGGGTGGTGGCACCGGCGCCGAAGTGGAGTGGCTTGCATCGCAGATGGAGGGTGCTGGCGCCACCCTGTTGAACACGGGCATCGGCTGGCACGAAGCCCGGATTCCAACCATTGCCGGCGTCGTGCCGCGCGCCGCGTTCGGATGGGTCTCGGCGCGCATCAAGGCGGCGACGCGCCTGCCCGTGATCGCGACCAATCGCCTCAACTCGCCGCAAGATGCCGAAGCGCTGATCGCGGGCGGCGATGCGGACCTCGTGTCGATGGCCCGGCCGTTGCTGGCCGATCCGGAGTTGCCGCGCAAGGCGTACGAAGGACGCGACAGCGAGATCAACACCTGTATCGCCTGCAACCAGGGTTGTCTCGACAAGATTTTTGAGAATCAGCGCGCCACCTGCCTGGTAAACCCGCTGGCCGCCTACGAGACCGAACTGCTGATTGCGCGCGCGCGGGACATCAAGCGCGTTGCCGTGGTGGGCGCGGGCCCCGCGGGACTGGCCTGTGCCACGACTCTGGCCGAGCGCGGGCATCGTGTGACGTTGTTCGAGCGCGCGCACGAGATCGGCGGCCAGTTCCGTTACGCGCGCGAAGTGCCGGGCAAGGAAGATTTTCGCGACACCTTGCGCTACTTCGCGCGGCGCATCGAGCTCACGGGCGTCGACCTCAAGCTCAATACCACGGCGGATTCGAGCACCCTTACGAGCGGGAGTTTCGATGCCTTTGTCATCTCGAGTGGTGTCGCGGCGCGAGTGCCGGATATCGCGGGCATCGATCATCCGAAGGTCATCTCCTATCCGGAACTGCTCTCGGGTGCGCGCCAGGCCGGAGAATCCGTGGCTATTATTGGCGCGGGTGGCATCGGCTTCGATGTAGCCACCTACCTCACGCACCAGCCCGGCCAGGACTATTTCGAGGAGTGGGGCATCGACCGCACGCTCACGCAGCGCGGTGGGCTGGTGGCGCCACGGCCGGCGGTATCGCCGCGCGGCGTCTATCTACTGCAGCGCAAGCCGGGCCGGATTGGCGAGACGCTCGGCAAGACAACCGGATGGATTCATCGCACGGCGCTCAGGCAGCGCGGCGTGGTCATGCGCAATGGTGTCAGTTATCAGCGCATCGACGATGCGGGCCTGCACATCGCCACCGCGACGGGGCCGGAGGTCCTTGCCGTCGAGCATGTCGTCATCTGCGCGGGACAGGAATCGGTCAATGGTCTGGCGGCGGAACTGGCCGCATCCGGCAAACCGGTACATGTGATCGGAGGTGCGCTGCTCGCAGCCGAACTCGACGCGGAGCGGGCGATCCGCGAGGGCGTTACGCTGGCGGCAAAGATATGAGCGACAGCAAAAATGGGGTCACAAAGAATGGGGACAGTCCCCGGATCCGCGTCAGCGCCCGAGCCCGGCGGCTGTCGATCCGTGTGTATCCGGATGCGCGCGTCGAAGTGGTGGTGCCGCCGCGCGTGCGGCCGCGCGAGGTCGAGCTGTTCATCGCCGCTCATCGGGAATGGATAGACGACAAACACACCATCGCGCTCGGCAACCGTCCGGTGCCGCAGCCCTTTCCGCCCGGAACTCTCGAATTGCCGGCGTCGGCCGAAATCTGGCGGCTGCACGTGGCGGGTGGCGCTGGCCGGCTGCGGCTGGACGAGGGACGAGAGGGTACCGAGGGTGCACGCCTCCTGCGAATCACGGGTGCATCTTCGGATGGCAAATTGCGCGACGCCTTGCGCACCTGGCTGTTGCGCGTCGCGCGCAGCCGGCTCGCACCGCGCGTCGAGGCGATGGCAGCGGCGACCGGCGTCCGCTATTCGAAGGTTTCCATCCGCCGCCAGCGGTCGCGCTGGGGTAGTTGCTCGGCGCGAGGTACCATCAGCCTCAACTGCTGCCTGTTGTTTCAGCGTCCGGAAGTGGTGGACTACCTCATCGTGCACGAGCTCATGCACGTGAAACACATGAACCACTCGGCGCACTTCTGGCAGGCTGTGGAACGGCATTGCGCCGACTGGCGTGCACTCGACCACGAGCTCGTCAAGGGGTGGCGTGATGTGCCGCGCTGGGTTTTCGCGGACGAGTGAACGCAAAAGAGAGCAAATGGGCGACAACAAAGTCGATCTTAAGAATGAAGGCGTGCATTGGGACCTGGGCACTTCGCAGTCCTATGGCGAATACCTGCAGCTCGACAAGCTGCTCGACTCTCAAAAACCCAACTCCATCGAGCAGGACGAGATGTTGTTCATCATCGTCCACCAGGTGTCGGAGCTGTGGATGCGGCTGTTTCTGCACGAGCTCGACCACGTCTTCGAGTGCGTGCGGCGCGACAACCTCGATCCTTCGTTCAAAATGCTGGCGCGCATTTCGCGGCTGCAGGAAGAGCTGTTAGGCGCGTGGAGCGTGCTCTCGACGCTCACGCCATTCGAATACTCTTCTTTCAGAAATACTCTCGGGCGGTCCTCAGGTTTCCAGTCGCATCAATACCGCATGCTCGAGTTCAAACTCGGCAACAAGAATCGCGATGTCATCGCCGTTCACAAGCGTGACGTGGCCGGATTGGAAAAGCTGGAGCGTGCGTTGAATTCACCGTCTATCTATGACGAAGTGCTGCGGCTGCTGTCGCGCCGGGGTTATGGCATTCCCGAGGAACTCATCGAGCGCGATTTTTCGGAACCGTATGTTGCCTCGAAGGCGGTCACCGCCGCGTGGCTGGGCGTCTATCACAATGCGGAAAAGGACTGGGATCTGTACGAGATGGCCGAGCGGCTCACCGACCTCGATCAAAAATTCCAGCTCTGGCGGTTCCACCACCTGAAGACCGTGGAACGCGTGATCGGCTATAAGCCGGGCACGGGCGGCACCGGCGGCGTTTCCTATCTGGCCAAGGCACTCGAGCTCAAGTTCTTCCCGGAGCTCTGGCACGTGCGCACGTCGATGTGAGGCGGCCAATGGCCGGGCTGGACCTGGAGCTGGATCACATCATGTTCTTTTGCCGCCCCGGCGCCCCGGAAGCGGATGCGCTGCTCGGCCGAGGCCTGCATGAAGGGCCCGGCAATTCGCATCCGGGGCAGGGCACGGTCAACCGGCGCTTCTTCTTTCGCAATGTTTACCTCGAGCTTGTCTGGATAGAAAACTTCGTCGAGGCTCAACAGCCGGAAGTGCAGCGGACCGGGATCTGGGAACGATGGGTCAACCGCGGCAACGGCGGTTGCCCCATCGGTCTCGTGTTTCGGCCGGGGCCAGGCGGGTCGTCAACGCCGTTTCCCTCCTGGACGTACGTCCCGAAATACTTTCCCTCAGGCTTTTCCATCGAAGTTGCGCACGGCATTCCGCCGAACGAGCCGCTGCTGTTCTATCTACCCTTCGCGCGGCCCGCACTGGTCGAGAATGTGTCACCGATGCCGGGCGGGGTGGAGATCGGCGCGGTTCAAGGCACGACACTGCATTTGCCGGAAACGACCGGGCTTTCGCCAGCGCTGAACTCACTGGTGGCGAAGCGGCTGGTGGCGATAGAGCCGGGCCGAGAGGTGCTGGTCGACGTTCACCACACCACTGAGTCGAGAGAAATCATCGACTTACGGCCGACACTTCCACTACGTTTTCTTCCCGTCGAGCGCCGGAACCCCGCGGCACATTGATCG
>DASTTJ010000245.1:0-25512 GCA_035760205.1 Steroidobacteraceae bacterium
CAACGGAGATCACGCTGGCCGAAGAACGCGCGCGCCGCAAGCTGGCAAGCGAGCTTCACGATGGCCCCGCGCAGAATCTCATGGGACTCAGCATGCAGCTCGCGGCCATGAGACGTTCCATCGACGATCGCGAGCAATTGCAACGTCTCGATGAAGCGGAACTGATGCTGGCCGAGGCCAGCTTGCAGACACGCACGCTGATGCTCGAGCTCGCGCCTCCTGGACTGCACGAAAGTGGCCTGCTCGAAGCGTTGCGCTGGCTGGCCGACCGCGTATCCAAGCAACAGCGCCTGATAGTCGCTGTGGAGGACGACGGAATTCCGAAGCCGCTGGAAGACCAGATCAGGGTGCTGCTGTTCCAGACCGTGCGCGAGCTGCTGCAGAACGTGGTCAAGCACGCACGATCCAAGCGCGCCACGGTACGTTGCGCCGTAAACGATGACTCGCTGTCGCTCGACGTCATCGACCCGGGTGTCGGATTCGAAGTGCATTCCATCGACCGACTGCCAACGCGCAATGGCGGGTTCGGGCTGTTCAATATTCGCGAACGCCTGAAACTCATGGGCGGCAGCATCGACATACATTCCATCGTTGGCGAAGGCACCACGGTGCGCATTCGCGTGCCGCTCAAAGCGCAGCACGGGTTGTTCGACGAAGCCCTGCGGGCCTGAGATGCGCATAGAGCGAATCTGGGCGGCGAATTCCCTGCGGAATTTCCATTACCTCATTGCGTGTGAGGAAACCGGCGAAGCGTTGATCGTCGATCCGCTCGACGCCGCGCAGTGCCTGGCGGCAGCGCGCGCCAGCGGCCTTCAGATCACGCAGGTCCTGAACACGCATGAGCATCGGGATCACACTGATGGCAACGCCGGTGTCGTCGCCGAAACGCACGCAAAGGTTCTCGCGCACGCCGGTGCCGCCCGCACTATCGGCGGGGTGGACAGGGGTCTTATGCGCGGCGACATCGTCAGGATCGGGCACACAGTGGAGCTCGAGGTGCTGGACACCCCGGGCCACACACGCTCCCATGTTTGTCTGCTCGCGCACGGTGAATCGCCCGCGCTTTTCTGCGGAGACACGTTGTTCAATGCCGGTGCCGGTAATTGCCACAACGGCGGCGACGCCGGGTTGTTGTACGAGACTTTCGTGAACCAGCTCGCACGCCTGCCCGACACGACGCGCGTGTACCCGGGCCATGAGTACATGGCGCGCAACCTTGCGTTCACGATGGATCGTGAGCCCGGCAACGCCGAGGCCGCGAAGGCGCTCGCGGCCGCGAAGGATCACGATCCGGCCAAGGCGCGCGTCACCACGCTTGGGGAAGAGAAACGTGTGAACGCCTTTCTGCGTCTGCAGAACCCGGAACTCATTGCGCTGCTGCGGGAGCGGTTTCCGGAAATTGGCGAAAGGCCGGAAGCGCACTCCGTATTCACGAAGCTGCGCGAACTGCGAAACCGTTGGTAGCTAGTCCGGAGAGGCGCTGCGCGCCTTTTCAATGATCGCGGCGAGCTCGGGATCGAGCGGCATCGGCTGGAAGGGGCTTACCTTCGCCCCTCCCGTGTTGCCCGAGGGCACCAGGCCGATGAACGTCTTGGTGGCCGCACCGGCGATGCGGAATGCCTGTCCGGCGAACTCACGCGAGTCGCGGTGCCGCCACGCCCACTTCAACATCTGCCAGTGCACGCGCACGTGCTCGCGCGTAGACGCCTGAGCGAGGACATGCGCGCGCTCGAGGTGCACGAACTCGTTGCCCGAATCGGTTTGCGCGGTCTGTAGTTCAGCATCTACGTACGGTCGAATGTTCTCGGCAAAGCGGCTCATGATTCCTCGGTCCTTACGCGCTGAAGGTGCCGCGTCCGCCCGGATACTGCTTTTCCCAATTACGTCCGTCGATGGGTGTGATCTTCATGCCTTTTACCGTATTCGAATCGATGCAGCGCGCATTGACGCTGATGCCATCGGGATGGGATCGCGGCACATAGAACGGTTTGATGCCACAGGTAGCGCAGAACAGGTGCTTCGCAGTGCCGGTATTGAAAGTGTACGTGGTCAATGCGTCGGCGCCTTGCGTGATGCGGAACCGGTCCTTCGTCACGATCAGATGCAGATAACCCGTGCGCGAACACATGGAGCAATTGCAGTCGCTGATGGAAAGCTCGGCGGGCGCGTCGACCTCGAAGCGGACGCGGCCGCAGTGGCAGCTGCCTGAGTGAGCAATCATGGTGATTTCGAAGCCTCGTAGTCCAGCGTCCACTGCAATGCATCCGCGGCGCCGGCGTCCGTGGGACGCGCGCGCTTGCGAAGCTCTGCAATGAGCTTCTCGCGCTGCTCCCGGCTGCGATTCTGCGCCAGTTTCCATTTCGCCTTGCGCGCACGCACGTGCAGCGTGAGCGCGGAGATCTCTTTGAACGGACCGCGATACATCGCGTGTTCAGTGCTCACTTCCTTGTGGCCGCCATCTGCCTGGTAGTGAGCCATGAGCCGGCGCTGCTGCGCCGCCAGCACCTCGGCGTCTTCCGACACCTCGGCCTCGCACTCGAAGATCACCGTGCGGTGATAGGCCGTGGCGAACATGGCGTTGGTCGGGTGGATCCAATGCGAGGGGATGGTGCCATGCATCTCATCCACTTCGAACACACACTTGTTTTGAGTGAGCAGGTCGTTCAACTGCTCGTCGGCGCGATGCAGGTGAATCTCGATGGTCTCGCCCAGGAACAGGAATGGATACAGGCCGATGTGCGGTTGTCCATTGGCACTCACGGTGACGAAGTGGCCCAGCTCCTGTTTGCCGACGAATGCGCGAAGGGTCTCTTCGGGAACGTCAGCGTAATAGTCATAGAAGATCATGCGCGCAGTCTAGTAGCCGCGCCCCGCGTCAGACAGAGCCACCCTGCCAGAAACGCCAGGCCACCCAGCGGCGTGATCGCACCGAGCCAGCGCACGCCGCTGAACGCGAGCAGGTACAGGCTGCCGCAAAACAAGACGATGCCCGCGACAAACAACCCGCCGGCGATGGCGAACAGGCGGGACTGCCAGCGCGACCAGCCCCAGGCCGCCGCGCACAGGGCAAACACGTGGTACATCTGGTAGCGCACGCCGGTCTCGAACACCGTGAGCATGTCCGGCGCGAGAGTGGCTTTGAGCGCGTGCGCACCAAACGCGCCGAGTGCCACCCCCGCGAATCCCGCGATGCCGGCGCAGATATAAAGGAGCCGGTCCAATCGGGTGTTTATGCCGACTTGCCGTCGTACTGGTGCACCGGCACTTTTTCGAATTCGAAGTCGTCCAGGCAACGGATGTTGATGGCGGCCGTCGCGACACCTTTGGGGTCGGTGCCTTCGCCATACGGCAGCACGCCGCAATGTTTGCAGAACCGGTGTTTGATGACGTGTTTGTTGAAAGTGTAGGTGGCCAGTTCCGATTCACCGGTGACCTTCAGCTGGTCGCGCGTCACGAACGTCAGCAACGAGCCGCGCTTCGAACAGATGGAGCAATTGCAGGACACGGCACCGGTAATTTCAGCCTCGACTTCGAAGGTGACCTTGCGGCAATGACAGCTTCCAAGATATTTCATGTCAGACACTCGCCGGTGGAGGTAGATTGGCGTCGCGCGCCGGGTAGTTTCGTCATCCAGGTCATGGCTTGTCTCGCGTCTGCTCCGCCTCCGCCGCGATGGGCATGGTCACTGTCGAAAACGTGACATTGCCGCCGGCGGCACCGCGCTGGCCGCGGACCGCTCGCCGCGTGGCCATCTGCTCGCGCATCTCCTTCTGCCACTGCTGGTATTCGGAGTAAGCGTTCATCTGCCCGGAGTCGAGGATGGTATTGGCTTGCGCGCTCACGCGCTCGTTGTAATTGCTCTGCCATTCCGCGTACGCCTTGTTGTATTCCTCTGGCGTGGTGCCATCGGCCATCTTCGGCTGGGGGATGAGCTTGCGTTCGGCGACCAGCGCCGCCACCAGACGCTTCTGCTGGTCGTCGCTGAGCGTGGCGTCGGCGCCTTCGAGCTGGCGCGCGAGCGCTTCGACTTCCTGGCGCGCGGGAATCGTCTCCTGATAGTCGCGCAACGCTGCGGCTTTGGAAACGCCGAGGAAATTCTCGAGCTCCGCCTGATCTTCGCGACTGGACTCGTCCTGCAGGCGTTTGCGTCCAGCGAGATCGGTGGTGGGCTCACGCATGCGTCCGAAGTTTTCGACCTGCTGGTCGGTCAGCATGTCGATGAGCCTCGCGGCGTCTTCCTTGCTGAGGCCCAGCTGTGCACCGAGGTCCGCGTAAATTCGCTTGTTGTTGGCCCGAAGCTGGGACCG
Source organism: Steroidobacteraceae bacterium (assembly GCA_035760205.1). GTDB lineage: Bacteria > Pseudomonadota > Gammaproteobacteria > Steroidobacterales > Steroidobacteraceae > CADEED01. The sequence goes on from DASTTJ010000245.1 coordinate 4,308, forward strand.
CATCATTTTCTGAAATGCTTCGCTGCGCGGCGGCGGGGTGTTCACGACCTGGGGGCCATCCGCGGTATCCGTGCTGGATTCGCCTTTTTCCACCGGCGCAGGCGGCGCAATCGGCATTTCATCCTGCCCGAGCGTGAGATCGCCAAACGAACCGCTGGCCGCGAACCGTTGCTGGCGCACGCTTTCCAGTTCGGCAATACGGGCGTTAAGGGTGCGCAGGGTTGCCGCGACTTTGTCGGCCTGCGCCCGCTCCTCCTCGAGCTGCACGGACAAGTAGATGGTGCTGGCGCCGAATGCCAAGGCGGCGATGAGCAGACCGAGCAGGGTTGGCTTCATGGTTTCCTCAGCAAGAGGTCGAGATAGGCGCCCTCGATCAGCTGTGCGGGCTGAATTCCGAGGTGATCCATGAGCTCACTCGCCTCGCGAATGCCCTGCTCGGGGGGTTCGTCGTCCACCAGCATGACTTCGAGTTCGAGAAAGTGGCCGAGGTCCTCGACGCGGTCCAGGTGAACGCGGGTACGTCCAACCAGGAAGAGAGTGCGGTATTTTCGGATGCGGCCGATTTGTCCGTAGGCCAGCGAAAGCGATTCACGAAGTGTCTCGGGTGATGAAGTGGGTGACCGTAGATAGAAGGACTCTTTCGGCCCCGTCTGGTTCACTCGCCGATAGAAAATCAGTTCACCAAGATCGTTGGAGAAGGCTCGAAGTTTCAGGCGGCCGGTGTCGCACTTGAAGAACGTGTCGTCCTGGGCGATCTCGAGCGGCCCTTCGCTCGCCATCGCCGCCACCTTCGGGGTGATCAGCGCAACGTTTTCGACGCGTGCCTTGATCTCGATGTTGCGGGCCATGCTCAGGTCTTGAAACGCACGCCGCTACTGGCCCGCGGGAGCTCGTTCGCCTTGAGCGCCGCATCCATCGAGAAGCGCCCGGCGCCGTGGGTGGCGAGGTACAGGCCGATGACCACCAGGCAACCGGAGGGGAAGATGCCGCGCATGCCGCCCTCGCGGTCGACCATGACAATGGCCACTACGAAGGTGATCGCGCACAGGATGCCCGCCCAGCGGGTGAACAGGCCCAGCACGAACCCCAGACCGACGGCCAGCTGCACATAGACCGAGACCGGAGCCAGGATTTTGGGGCTTGGGAACTTGTACTTGGCGAGGAAGGCCGCGAATTCCTGCATGCGTTCGCTGCTCACGATGTTGTCCCAGACGCCCCAGATCAGAAACAGGCCGACGAACACGCGCAGCAGCAACAGCGCAAAGTCGCCAAAGCGCTGCGCGGAGTTCAGAAACAACAGTTTGCGCATGAAAGTCCTCGAGCCCGAGAGGAATGGAACGGGCCCGCAAGACTAACGTTTAGGCGGCACGACGACCAATAGTCGTCTGCGACGTGGGAGGGTCACAGACGTCGCCGGGTGGCGACGCTCAGCTCGTGTGCGGCCCGCCGGACGCAGGCTCCAGGCGGGGTGTCGAAGTGCGCATACCACCCGAACCCGCGTTGTTGCGATGCGTGCTCCCGCCGCTACGGGCTCATTGGGGCTTGGCGAGCAGCGGCACGTAGTTCGGCTGCGCGGCCACGCGACCTAACCACTCGCGCAGGTTGGGATACGCCTCGAGGTCATGGCCACCGTCGCCGGCGACATGCGTGTAGGCATACAGCGCGATGTCCGCGATGCTGTAAACGTCAACGAAATACTTCCGCGACGACAGGTGTTGCTCCATCACGGCGAACGCGGCGCGTCCCCTGGCCAGTCGATCCGGCAGTTCCGCACGGCGAGGATGATCCGCCGGGAGATGGCGGCAGATGTAGCGCGGCGTGGCGACGTAGGGTTCGTGGCTGTACTGTTCGAAGAACATCCACTGCAACACCTGCGCGCGGCCGAGCCGGGTGTCCGGCACGAAGCGCGACCCCTCGGCGAGATACCAGAGGATGGCGTTGGATTCGGGCAGGTTCGTGCCGTCGTCGAGCTCGAGCGTGGGGATGCGGCCATTCGGGTTGCGCTTCAGGAATTCCGGCGTGCGGGTCAGACCCTGGTCGATGTCCACGTCAGTCCAGTCGTATTTTTGGCCGAGCTGGGCGAGCAGCAGGCGCACCTTGTAGCCATTGCCCGAGTCGAGGTAATCGTACAGATGCATGGGGCGTCCCGATGTGTTTGCCAGGCGGCACAGTATCCGGCGATGACCTGCGCCGCGCGAGAACCAAGGCTTTTCGCTGAGGCTAAGTTATTCTTGCTCTGGCCATGCGAAGACGACTTCCCCCGCTCAATGCCCTGCGCGCCTTCGAAGCGTCGGCGCGGCTCGGCAGCTTCGTCGCGGCGGCCACAGAACTTCGCGTGTCCCCCGCGGCCGTCAGCCAGCAGGTGCGACGCCTCGAGGAATACCTCGACACCACGTTGTTCCAGCGCCTGGCGCGCGGCCTCACACTGACCGACCAGGGCCGGGACTATCTACCGGAACTGTCGGCGGGCTTCGACCTGCTGGGCGAATCCACGGCGCGGGTGCGCGCCAAACGCGCCGACGGCGTGCTCACGGTGACTACGCTTGCCGCCTTCGCCAACGGCTGGCTGCTGCCGCGCATGCACCGGTTTCGCGAGCGGGCGCCACGCATCGACGTGGTCCTGCGCACCTCGCGACAGGTCATGGATTTCCGCCGCGACGCCATCGATCTCGCCATCCGTTTCGCGCCGGCGCCGGGACGCGGACTGCAGGGCGAATTACTCTGCCGGGAAGAGCTGTTTCCGGTGGCGAGCCCTCAGCTTTTTCGCGGCGGATGCGTTCCTGACTCGCTCGCGGCCCTGGCCGAGTACCCGCTGCTGCACGATACCGACGCCGGCACCGAACAACCCTGGCTCGGGTGGCGCGGGTGGTTCGAGCGCGCGGGGTTGTCCACCACATCGGTGGGCCGCGGGCCGCAGTTCAGCGATTCCATCGTGTTGATCGGCGCCGCCGTGGCTGGGCTCGGTATCGCGATCGGCCGCGCTCCACATGTCAGCCCGCTGCTGGAACGCGGGCAGCTGGTGCGCGTGACGCGGGAAACCTGGACTGCGCCCTGGAGTTACTACCTCACGGCGCCAGCGGCACATTTCCGCCGTCCGCTTGTGCGTACCTTCGTCGATTGGGCGCTTGAAGAAGCCCGCAACTCGCCGCCATTGGCCTGAGAGCCTAGAGCGACAGCGGCAACACGAGGTGGCGCTCGTACATCATGTCGCGATGCTCGAGCAGGACCGGATCCAGAGCGGCCGCGGTCTCCTCATCCAGCCATTCGAACGCGGCGCGGCTGGCGGGATGCATCTGGCAAACTTCCGGCGGCAGCGGCCAGAACAACGCCATGAAGGTCGCACTGTAAATGTCCACGGCGCTCAGTGTGTTGCCGAGGTAGTAGCGGCGGCCATTCTCGCGTTGCGCACGCAGGCCGGCGCTGAAACCGCCTAACAATTCGCGTACGCGCGCACCATAGGATTCGGCCGCCGCAGCCTCATAACCGTATTTGCTCCCGAGGTAGCCGGAAATGCGTACTGAAAATCCCCCGGTCTTCTGGAGACCGGCGTGAACCAACTGCAGGCGTCGCAACCAGCCGAGTCCGTGCGCGCCGCAGAATTGCTCACTCAGTGCGATGGCCCGCTCTCGTTCGTCAGGCACGCCCGGTAACAGCGCGGGTTCAGCCGCGAGCCGCTCGGCGAGCGTGAGAATCTGCAACCATTCCGAGCGCGGTGGATCATCGTCGTAAACCACCACGGGACCGCTGAGCTGGCCCGCCCAGGCCTTCAGCGGTTCGCTGTCGTACACGAGGCGAACCGCCGCCCAATCGATGCGCTTGAGGTGGAAGATGCCCTTGGCGGCCTCGCCCCACGGGCTTGGAACGTTGCCGACGACCATCATGCGAAGGCCGCGGCGCGCGATCGCGTCGTCGACGGAGACGTATTCGAAAGCCATGGGGCGCAGCTTCGCCGCTCGCCGCCAGGCCATCAAGCGGCGATTCCGAATTCAGTGTCTGTCGTTTGCGCACAATCTGCGGCGCCCCGATTCGGGGAATCAACAAGTTTTCATTGTGCGAGGCCAAGCTCTACTTGCTTAACCCGGACCTCATTCGTTCTCTACAATCGCGCGATGTCAAAACGCGGCTGGATCCTGTTTCTGAGCCTGGGCCTGCTCTGGGGCATGCCTTACCTGCTGATCCGTATCGCCGTCGGCGAGTTCGATCCGCTGGTGGTGGCCGGCGCACGCACGCTGTTGGGTTCGCTGCTGCTGCTGCCCATTGCGTTGCATCGCAAGGCGCTGGCGTCCGCTTTCCGCAAGTGGAAGTGGCTGCTCGCGTTCACGCTCATCGAGATCAGCGTGCCATGGCTGTTGCTCGGCCATGCGGAGACACGGCTCAACAGCTCCACTGCGGGCTTGCTCATCGCTGTCGTCCCGTTGTTCGCCGCCATCATCGTCACCAAGCTCGGCCATGAACGGCTCGAGCCGCGGCGCATGTTTGGGCTCGGACTGGGATTCGCGGGCGTCGCGCTGCTGGTCGGGCTCGATATCCAGTTCGCGGATCTGCCGGCCGTGGCCGCCACCATTGTGGTGGCGCTGTGTTACGCGATCGGGCCCATCATCATCGACCGCAAGCTCAACGACGTACCGGCCATCGGTGTCATCACCGCGTCGCTGATCGTTGCCACCATCATCTACGCACCGTTCGCGCCGTTCCTGTGGCCCGAGACGTTCAGCGCGCCAGCCATCGCCTCCGTCGTCGGGCTCGGTGTCCTGTGTACGGCGGCGGCCTTCATCGTGTTCTTCGCGCTGATCGCCGAAGTCGGTCCGGCGCGCGCCACGGTCATCACCTACGTGAATCCGGCGGTCGCCATCCTGTTAGGCGCGCTGGTGCTGAATGAGCCGCTGACCATCGGCATGGCCATCGGATTTCCGCTGGTGATCGCGGGGTCGTTCCTGGGAACGCAACGGGCGCGGGAGCCCGTGCCGGCAAGGCCGGTTACCCAATCCTGAGATTTACGCTTCTTCGCGGAACCACTTTTCCAGGTGCACGCCGTCTTTTAGTCCGCGGTAATAATTTTTCGCGATATCGAGTTCTTGATAGCCGTGCTCGCAGTAGAAGTTGCGCGCGGCGTCGTTCTCTTTCAGGCATTCGACACGGATGCGCTTCGCACCTGCGGCGCGCGCGACATCCTCGAGCCAGCGCAGGATGGCACTGCCGACACCCCGGCGCTGATGTGCGCGCCGCACCGCAAACAGCAGCAGGTGCGCGTCGTCGTGGGCGTAGTACATGATGCCGAAACCCTGGAGCAAGCCGCCCTCACGGACCACCACGACGTTGGTCTCGGCGTCGCGAATGGCGTTCGCGACGCGTTCTTCCGTCCAGGTCCAAGGCAGACCTCGTTCGATGTAGTCGCGCGACATCGCGGCGATGCTCGCGGCGTCGGCCAGCGTGGCGAGGCGAACGGCGACGTGGGTGATCACCCCCGGACAGATACACGCGCCTCCACGAATCTGCAACACGCCTCGTCTAGGCTCGCCGCCGCATGTACCGAAGATTCTCCGTTTTCACCCTGCTGGCGTGCCTGGCGTCTAACCCGGGCGCGAATGCCGACCCCATCCATGCGGTCAATGGCGGCGGGTATTGGCATCACGACAGCCACTGGGTGTTTCCCGAAAGAATTGGCGAGTTCGTGCGCGTCGGTATTCCGCAGGATGTCGCCGGTTCGGAAGACGCCGTCGCGCACTATGCGTGGATCGAGAACGGGATACGCAACACGGCTTCTGTGGATGTCTTCCGTACGAGTTCCGCGGCCGCGGACGGGCACGCACAAGCCGCCGGCCAATTGTCCTCTGAAGGCGCCTTCCGGTTGAGTGACGCGCAAGCCTTGGCCGGGACCCGGCAGATCTACACCAGTGGCGTTACCGAAACGCCCGCTTTGACCGGCGTGTACTCAATGATCGCGGGTGAGTGGCGAGTCACGATCCGTATCCATGCATCACGAATCGAGACGATGGATGCCTTCGTGAGCGGTCAGCGCTGGGACACCCTCACCGATCACTGACCCTGCTGCGACTCCTCGATGATATCGAGGGTTTCCTGCACGTCGTCGATCCTGGTGTGATCGTCTCCGTGATAGATCGCGTTGCGGACCGCATCGCGAATCGCGCCGTCAGCGTCACCCTGGCTCAACGCCAGCTCGCGCAGCGAGCGCAGGGCCAACGGCCTGTCGGCCTGCGGCTCGCCGTCGGTGAGGATCCGACCGAGCACGGGTAATGCCTCCGCGCGCGGCGCGCTGGCCAGCGCGGTGATCGCCGCGGCGCGGGTCGTGGCATCGCCGCTTTGGGTATCCGCAATCCATTTCTGGACGTTCTGTCCTGCGGTGGCATTTTCTACAGGCTCAGCACCCGGCGTTGAAGGGGCGGCAAGCGCAACGCGCAGCGCCGGGGCGTCGGCCACCACAATGGCACCAGGCTCAGGCGGGCGGGCGGCGAGGCGCACGGCGGCGATTGCGGCCGCGACCGCCGCGGCAACACCGATCATCAAGGGAATGCGGCGATTCATGTCGCTCCTAACTGAATATCGTGGACACACGCTGCAAAGTCCAGAATGCGGCCAGCGCACCGATGCCATAGAGCAGTGGGACGCGGCTCAAGTCGGCCAGTCGCCAGTTGCGCACAATCCGCCAGACGACCCAGACGACCGCCACCGCCATCAACTGCCCGATTTCGACACCCAGGTTGAAGGTGAGCAGGCCTATGGCCAGGTGATTCTGCGGCAGACCGATTTCGCTGAGCGCGCCGGCGAAGCCGAGACCGTGCACGAGGCCAAACAGGAACGCGACCATCGCCGGAAGGCGGCGCGCCAGTGTTTCGCGCGGCTGCAGTGCTTCGCTGGCCACCAGCACGATAGACAACGCGATCGTGGCTTCCACCGGTGCCGAGCGCAGTGTGAGCCAGCCGAGGGCCGCGCTCGCGAGCGTGAAACTGTGGGCCAGCGTGAACGCGGTGATGGTCCAGACCAGTTTTCGATTGAAGCCCACCAGGAACAGCAGCGCGGCAACGAACAGCAGGTGATCGATGCCGCTCAGGATGTGTTCGACGCCCAGAGCAAGATAGGCCCAGGCGATTTCACCCATGCCGCGCTGATCGTTCGCCGAGCCGTACAAGTGCACGGTGGGCCGGCGCTCGGTCAGCGTGTAAACGCTGCTCTGACCATCGCGCCAGAATACTTTCACCAATGCCGCGGAATAACGTTCTCCCACGCCGTCGACCGACAACTCGCCGCTCAGGCCCGCTTCGCCACAGCGCAGGACATTCTCTTCGCTGTGGCAGGTTTTTGGCCAGACCGGCGTGAGTTCATCGTTGACGGGTCGGCTGCCGCTCGCGCCCCACTGCCACAGGAATTCTCCCGGCCGTGTCTCGCGTAACTGCATCTCGGCCATGGTCATTTCATGCGAATGCGCGAAGCTGGCCACGAGTGTCGTCATCAGGACAATGACTACACGCATGACGTTTCTCATGGCTTCGTGCCCTTGACTTGCACATCGTATTTCTTCGCCAGCGTGCGCACGGCAGCGCTGCGCTGTTCGGCCATCACTGAATCCGTCCAGTCCTGCAGAACGACGCCGGCCAGGTTTTCGAATACGGCAGGGCTCGAGGCTGTTACCGACTTCAGGTGAACGACGCGCAGGCCGCTACTGCTCGGCAGCGCCTGCCACTCGCCCACCGGCGCCGATGCCAATGCCGTGGCGAAATCGGCGCCGTAGCTTTGCACGATGTTGTGATGTGGACGCGCCGTGAACACGCGCAGGTCCGCATCAATATCGCCGGGCGTGCCTGCATTCAACCCTTGCGCGAACGCGCGCACCGCACCCTCGGTGCGATCTCCGGTGACCACGGCTTCTTCGAAGTTGTAGCGGGCGGGCTCGTCGTACTTCGGGCGGTTGTTCTCAAACCAGGTTCGCAGCACGTTTTCGTCGTAGGGCGGCAGCTTGACGCCCGCATCCACCATGCTCAACGCCTTGAAGATCACGCGCTCGCGGATGGCCTTGTCGCCGCGGTCGAGCCCAAGCGACAGGCCTTCGCGATACAGCACTTCGTTGTCGAGCCACACTTTACGCAATGCATATAGCTCCTCGCTATTCGGGTCGCGACCGCGGGCGTTTTTGAACACATCGATCGCTTGAGCGTCCACTTGCGCGTCGATGACGATGGTGTGCGGATCGTCTTCGCGGCTCGCGAAAGCCGCATCGATGCTGAACAGCACCGCTCCAAGGATGACGAAGTGCAGCAGCGGCTCGCGTAACCAGGGCCGCGCCGAACGTCTGTGGCCCGCGGAGGACGATGCGCCGCGGCTGGATTCAACAATAGTGGTGGACATATGTCTTACGGTTCAGATGAGAGAAAGCGCCGCGCGTTGCCGCGCGGCGCTCATAGGTCACTCGCGTTGTTGGCGGGTTACTTGACGCCAGCCACCAGCGCCGAGCCCTGCACTTCGATGAACACCGGATTGCTGTAGAACCACAGGTCCGCCCAGGCCGCCACGTCATAGGCCGAGTACTTCTGGCCGTTGACCTCGGGCAGATGCGCCGGGCAACCGTCGATGGTCGTCCCGGTGAACGTAACGCCGTTCTCCGGGATGTTCGTTCCAACAGTGGTGCACGGAATGCGAAGGTTTGCATTCGCCGGGATTCCATCCGCGCCGCCCGGAACCGAAGGGTTGATCCCCGTCTGGTTGGTCCACACGTCCGCCAGCGGATTGCCGTCGGCATCAGTCTCGAATGGCACGGAGGCCGGCAGATTGGTGCCGCGCAGGCGCAGGTATTGCGAGTTCGCCACGTCGCGGATGCGATAGACCATCGTGCGGTAGTCGCTGTGCGCCACCTTCCAGCTGTGCCAGCTGAAGGTGCGCTTTAGCGCTGCAGTGGGGTTCTTCGCGCCGTCCGGTACCGTTGACATGTCGGGATTGTCGATCCAATTGTCGGGCCACTGACCAGAGTAGTCAGCCGCACCCGGTTGTTTGTAGCCGGTCACTGCACCGCCGATCACATCGATGCGTTGAAGAACGGGCTTGTTCAGTGGCTCGTTCATTCCAATCTGCAGCAGCGAAGGATTCGGGAAGGTGTATGGTGCGTAGTTGCGGCCCGACGGGTCGCGCACGGCGATTGCCACGATCAGGTCCGCGCCTGGCTTCACCTCGAGCTTCTCGCCCATAGAGGCGCAGTTGGCTTCGATCGAAACGTCATCGTTAGCCTTTGCCGCTTGCAGTGCGGCTTTTTCGAAGCGCGCCATGCCACCCTTCGTGTCTTCGCAGACCACGAATGCCAGCCGGTCGATGAGCTGCCCGGATGCCGCCCAGCTATTGCCGCTGCGCAGTCCGTCGACGATTTCGGACGGCGTGAGCACGCCCGACGAATTTGTCTTGTTGGCTCCGACCTTCACGTAGTCACGCTGATACTCGCCAGGATAGAAGTCCTGTGTCGTACGGCGATCGTCGGGTCCGAAGCTGCCACGGTTGTGCCAGTCGGAGCTCGCGAAGAACCACCAATTGCGGCCCTCGCCGAGCAACGCGTCCCACACGCCACCGATTTGCGACCCGTAGATGCCGGTGCCGCCCCAGGTCGTTCCACCGGCGCTGTCGACGTTGCCTATACCGGTTCCGAAGTTGTTGCGATTGGGGTTGTATTCGCCACGCGTGTCGGACGCGCCATGGCCCGGCTGCGTCTCCATGCCAAACGCCACCGAAGGCGCGGCATTATTGAAGTTGCGCAGGTGTTCGATGTTGAAACCGTTGTTGCCGTTCGGGTTGAAAGGACCGGCGCGCTCGAGATGTGCAGGCACGTAGAAGCTGCCATCAGGATGCTTCTGCTGCATCCACTTCATGGCCTCGACGGTCTTGTAGTGACCGCGCTCGCCTGTTCCCGCGCCACCGGCCGGCATCAGCTTCTGCGCAACCGCGTTCCAGCTGGGATCGGCCTCGTTGGCGCTGCCTGCAACCGAGCAGTTCCAGCTGTTGCCTTCGCTGCCGCCTACCGTGGTGTTGCCTCGGCTGGTATCCGAATCACCGCGATCGAAGCAATAGGACCACTCGCTCAGCGCCGTGGCGTTGCCGAGCGGCGAGTAGCCCGCGCTCGTTGGCAGCGTCTGACTGTAAACGCCAGCCGGAAACTGGCCGGTGATGACAGCCATCGAGGTGTGCTCATGGCCGGCGACTACCGACTCCAACCCCAGGAACAAGGGTTGGCCCTTGAGCGCTGCGAGGTATTCGGTGATCGGATACTGATATTCCTGCAGCGACTGCCAGCGCCACATGCGCTGGTTTGGTGCATTGCCCGAGACGAGGCCTTTGGGCTGGATAGAAGGATTGGTGTTCTGCCAGCTGGTCTGCGGACCCTGGAGCGTGGTCCCATCGCCGGTGAACACGAGTGGATAGGCCGGCGTCGCAAGCGTTGCGTCTTCGGCCAGCGTGCAATTGCGATTGCCGTTGCCACCGTGGCCGGCCTGTACGAACCAATCGAGACCCCAGGGCGTGTCGTTCGTGTCCATCGACTTCTTGACCAGCTTCTGCATCGAAATCGAGCCGTCGGAGCACGTCGTGTGATTGTGGAAGTCACCCGTGACATAGGTGCCCGGGGTCTTCGGTGTCGCTACAGGCTCGCCGGCATAGGCGGCGCTCATCGCCGCGGCACTGAGCACGCTCGCCACCGCGAGCGCTATTTGTGTAGTTCTGAACTCGGTTTTCATTGCGAGAGATCCCCTGGCTGATCGATTTGTTGAGAGTGGAAACTGCGAATGCACCCTAAGCGCCGTATGTGACCGCCCCGTTAACAATGTGCGACGCAATATCGATCGGCCACTGTCATGAATCTGTCGCACAGCGGTCACTAAAATCTGGGCCCCGTTCGATCCGGCTAACAACGTCGATGCAGGATGTCTTCGGACTCTTTCCCACGCCGCTCATGCGCACGTCCGGCGTGCTCGGAAGCGAACTCGTCGCAGGACTGATCCAGCACTTCAGCAAGAGTGTGGATCTCGCCAACAGTTCTTCTCCGAATCTCGTCCACACGGCCCTGCTGCGGCCCAGCGACTCGCCGCTGCTGGTCGAAACGGCGGCATTGCTGAGCCCGTTGCTGCCGGAGTTCGGCGCGCTGATGTTTGGCGAGCGGCTCGGGTGGTCGTTGAAGGAGATGTGGGTGAACGTGCTCGACAATGGCGGACGCCAGGCCATGCACAACCACGCGAACAGCTTCATCTCCGGCGTCGTGTATCTCACGCACACGCATCCGGACGCGCGCACCGTGTTCATGAAATCCCCCGGCGGCGCGGAGTTCGCTTTCAGGAACGACCACGCCTCGGTGCAAACCGGCACCTACAACGCGGACAAGTGGATCAGCCCGGCGCCCGAGCCCGGCGATGTGGTGTTGTTCCCTAGCTACCTCATGCATGCCGTGCCGATGAACCCCGGAGACCGGCGCATTTCGCTGGCGTTCAACGCCATTCCGACGCATCTCGATTCCTGGGGCTACCGCGTCTCCTTCAGCGGCTGAACTGGCTTGTCTTTCGTGAACGGTGCGCAGCGCTGGGCCGTGGTTCTCATGGCGGTTTCCGGCTTCGCTGCGCTCGGTTACCAGATCGTCTGGACGCAGCAGAGCGCGCTGTGGCTCGGCCACGAAACTGCCGCGGTGCTGGCGGTTATTGCCGCGTTCTTCGGAGGCATCGCCACTGGCGCGCTTGGCTCCAGCGCGCGCATCGAAGCGAGCGCCCGACCGGTCCTGTGGTATGCAGCGTGCGAGGCAGTCATCGGGCTGTGGAGCCTCGCGCTCATATTCCTGATGCCGTGGGTATCCAACCTGCTGCTCGATCTCATCGGGCCGCAGCCCTCGCCGTTGCACCATGGGTCCGTGGTTTTCGGCGGCACCTTCCTGTTGTTGTTCCCCGCAACCGCGGCGATGGGTGCGACCTTGCCGGCGATGGAGCGCATCCTGCGCGCCATGCGTGCGGACGGCACGCCAATCGCGATTCTCTACGCCAGCAACACGTTTGGAGCCGTGCTCGGAGTGCTTGCCGCAGCGTTCGTGCTCGTGCCGCTGTTCGGCCTTTCGACGACAGCGCTGACATGTGTGATGGCGAACCTGCTCTGCGCTGGCGCGGCGTTGAAGGTTTTCGCACCGCGATGTCCGGTGCTGACGTCCATGACGCAGGAGAGCTCGCGGCACTTGGGCGTGCTGGCCATCACCGGGCTTCTCGGCATCGCATACGAAGTGCTGGTCGTCCGTGTTCTCAGCCAGGTCGCGGAGAACACGGTCTTCACGTTTGCCATCCTGCTGGCGGTATATCTCGTCGGCACGACGCTCGGTGCCGCGGGCTACAGCCGGTGGGCCAGCAGCAGGCTAACGCCTGCGCGCCTGCGAAATCGACTTTTGCAGTGGCTCGCGGCCGCCTGTTTGTCCGGTGTGGTAAGTCTCGCGTTCGCTGCGGATTTAAAGAGCTGGCTGTTGAATGGGTTTGGGCCCGGCATGGCCTATGCGCTTGCCGCCGAAACGTTGCTCGCGGTTACTGCATTCCTGGTTCCAACCATCATGATGGGCGCGCTGTTCAGCCACCTGGCGACCCGCGCGCGCGCGGATGGTGTGAGCTTCGGGCGCATGCTTGGCGTGAATACGCTGGGCGCGGCATTCGCGCCGATTCTGTGCGGACTGTTGCTGCTGTCTGGTCTCGGCACCACGCTCTCGCTGTTGCTGATCAGTGGCGCATACCTGCTGCTTGCTTCGCGTCCGGCATGGGCGACGCCTGCGCAGTTGGCGACTTCAGCAGCCGTGGTGGCTCTCGCTGCCTGGGCACCCTCTCTGGCATTCGTCCAGCTACCCAATGGCGGGAAGCTCACCAGATACGAAGAGGGGGTTGGTGCCAGCGTCAGCGTGATCGAGGATGCGCGTGGCGTCGCGACGTTGCACATCAACAACCGGCAGCAGGAAGGCAGCAGCGCAACTTTTCTCGCCGATGCGCGACAGGGATTGCTGCCCATACTTCTGCACCCCGCGCCACGCCGCGCGCTGTTTCTCGGGATTGGAACCGGCGTCACGGCCAGATCCGCTGCCGAAGACCACAACCTGCATGTCGATGCCGTCGAGCTGCTGCCGGAAGTCATCGCCGCGTCTGCCGATTTCTCACACGTAGTCAGCGAGAGTGAGAATCCGCGCCTGCGTATGTTGTCGGCCGACGCACGGCGATTCGTGCGTACCGCACCTGATCTCTACGACATCGTCGTCGCTGACAACTTTCATCCCGCGCGCAGCGGGTCCGGCGCGCTGTACACCGTCGAGCACTTCGACGCGGTGCGCGATCGGCTGGCACGCGGAGGCGTGTTCTGCCAATGGCTGCCGCTGCACCAGATGGACCTCGCAACTCTGCGCAGCATCGTGCGCAGCTACACGAGCGCGTTTCCGCGCTCCTGGGCGATACTCGCAACTCACAGTCTCGATACGCCGGTGATCGGGCTCATCGCGCGCCGCGATGGAGAGCGCATCGACCTTCAGCAGGTACGCGAGCGCCTGCGCAACCTGCAAATGTCGCGGTCCGCCGCGAATTTCGGAATCATCGATGATCTCGCGTTGCTAGGCAGTTTCATCGCGAGTCCGTCGTCGCTCACGCAGTTTGCCGGTGGCGCGCCACTCAATACCGACGACCGTCCCGTCGTTACTTATCTCGCGCCGCGCATCACTTATGCGCCGACGTCGGCGCCGCGCGACCGGCTACTGGAGCTGCTGGCGATCCTCGACAACTCTCCAGGTGAACTCCTTGCCGAACCCGATGAACCTTCGTGGACTCGCCGGCTCACGGCCTATTGGGAAGCGCGCGATCGCTTCCTCGCAGCCGGCCGGAATGTGCGCCCGACATTCGATGTTCACGAGATGCTGGCGCAGGTTCGGGATCCACTGCTCGGCGTGCTTCGCATCAGCCCGGATTTTCGGCCCGCCCATGAGCCGTTGTTTCAGATGGCCGGCGCACTTGCGCGCAGTGACCCCGCCGGAGCGCGCGAGCTGCTCATTCAATTGGAATCGCTTCAGCCTGCGCGGCCGGAAGCCATCGAGGTTCTGCGAGCGATGGGCGCGAGCACGCCGTAACGCGGCGCCTCACTCACCGACTGCCGAGCAGTCTAGGTTGTATAGCCTGCGCACTTCTGCGGCTTCTTCCTTCGATTCCTGCGTGAGCAGCGCGCACATCGTGAAATTGCCGACCATCTTCCGGGCGGCCTTGTCCTGGTAGAGCCAATCGACGATCCGCGCGCGCGTAAACGCATAACGCTGGCCATTTTTCACGGTCGTGACCAGCCGCGGCTCATTGTTGATGTCGCCTTCGAATCGCTCGCCGCCTTTGTGAGCGAAGTCCGTCACCCAGAAGTATTCCGTGTCGTTGCCCTGTGTCACCGCCACCTTGAGTGCGAAGCCTGCGAATTGTTTGGGAGGATTCTTCGCCAGCTTCAGAAAATCATCGAGCCCGGCGCGCGCCACGGAGAACGCCTTGCGCATGGCCGGCGCTTCGTCTTCCATGTGAACGATCTCGTCTTTCCTGATGCTCTCGGCCACCGCCTGCGCGAACGCGGGGCCGGAGAAGAATGCGAATATCAAGGTCAACAATCTACTCACGGGACAGCGACTCCAAGTACGTTTCCTTCAGGATCATGGCCGAGACAGAAGTTGTTGTCCGCCGCGGCCCACAAAGTTGGGAACTCGTCGACAGTTCCGCCCAGCCGTTGTGCATCCTGGCGCGCTCGCGACGTTCGGGTGCCGCCGACGTCGAGAAGCGCTTGGTTCGCGCTGCGCTCATTGGCGCGGACGCCGAACACCTGCTCGTAAAACTCCGCGAGCTTGCCGAGATCTTTAGCGATGAGAACAGCGCTCATGCGCGATGTATCTTGTCTGCCATGTGTGTGACCTTAAGGGTGCTACCGCGCGGATGGTCGAGCCGGGCGCCGCGGTTGCCAAACTACTTTCCGTCTCGTGTGTCGTCACGCGACGACGAAAAAGAATCTTCCGGTTTCAGTACGCGGTGCTCGCCTACAGCCCCGCGCGACAGGATTGAATAATGCTCGAGGCGCTGGGCGACAGCGCCGACGCACTGCGTTTCCCCCAGCTTCCAAGGGAAAAAGAAGTATGTGCGTGCAACGATCCAACAGCATTCAATCATTTCAGGGAGTCACCATGTTCCGCCAAGGACGATGGATAACCGCGCTGACCTGCGCCGTTCTGCTCACCGGCACTTCAATCGCCGCCGATGCACCCACCAACCCGGAGGAGGTTTACGGATCTCGCATCCAGTCAACCGCCGGCGCCACCAGCTCTTCGCCGCCCGTCGAAAGAAGTTCGAGCCAGGCCGTCGATGGATTCCGGTACTGGAATCAAGTCGCCATCGATGCGTCCGGCCTCGACCACACACCGGTAACTGCAGTCGAAACTCGCAAGTTCGGCGAGCAGCTTGGCCCCGGCCGGTCGAGCCGCGCCATCGCCATCGTGCACATCGCGATCTTCGATGCCGTGAATTCGATCGTTGGTGGATACCAGAGCTATACGAGATTGCCTCGTGCAACCGTGCCCGCGGCGATCGATGCGGCAATCGCTGCTGCAGCGCACGGGACGCTGATCCGAATGTTTCCGTCGCAGAAGCCTCGCTTCGACGCGTTGTACGTCGCCGATCTGCAGCGCAGTTCGGCGAGATCCAGCCGCGAAAAGGCTGCCGGCATCCTCATCGGCCGGGTAGCGGCGGCGCGCATTCTGCAGTTGCGCGCCAACGATGGGTCTGCGGGCGCAGACCCACGCATGGGCGAGGAATGGATTCCGAATGCCATGGCTGGGCATTGGCGTCAGGATCCGATCGGTCTCGCGCCGATCGCGATGGGTGCGCACTGGGGCAAGGTGAAACCGTTCGTGCTCCGCTCCGCCGCGCAGTTCCGCGTGCTGCCGCCGCCGGCCATGACCAGCGCCGAGTACACGCGTGCGTACGACGAGGCGAAGGCGCTCGGCGGCGATGGAGTACACACGCCTACTTCGCGAACCACCGAACAGACCAAGATAGGCGTCTATTGGGCATACGACGGCACACCCAGTCTTTGTGCGCCGCCCCGGCTATATAACCAGCTGACTACCGAAATCAGCAGGAACGTCACGGATGTGCTCGAACTCGCCCGGCTTTATGCGCTGGTGAACGTTTCGATGGCGGACGCCGGAATTGCCATCTGGGAGTCGAAGTACTACTACGACACGTGGCGGCCCGTCACCGGCATCCGCGAGTCCGATGAGGGTACTGGACCTCAGGGCCTGGGCGATGGCAACCCGGCAACCGTCGGGGATCCTGGCTTTTTCCCACTCGGGGCGCCTGCCAGCAATCTGCTCGGCCCGGGTTTCACGCCGCCGTTCCCTAGCTACCCGTCCGGGCACGCCGGATTCGGTGGCGCGCTGTTCGAAACGCTGCGCAACGTGTACCGCACTGACCGCGTGGCGTTCACCTTCACGTCGGATGAATACAACGGTGTCACTGCCGGCAGCGATGGTGTCGTGCGGCCGTTGGTGCCGCGAAGCTTCCGTTCGTTCTCGCAGGCCGAAGAAGAGAATGGTCAGAGCCGCATCTATCTCGGCATCCACTGGTCTTTCGACAAGACGCAAGGCATCCGCCAGGGAAGGCAAGTCGCCGACTTTGTGTTTGCCAACGCGTTCAAACGCACGAAGTAGTTCTACGGATTTCCCGGCGGCACACAGGAATCCTGTGGGCCGCCGGGACGGCGTCGGCCCATGGCTCGCTATAGACCGGCCCGCGCCGACACCTATATAAGTGCACCCGACAAAGGTCTCGATCCCAAGGGTGCCCGTGGAGTTCTACACAAGAGCCTTCTTCGTCTCGCTGGCGGCCCTGGTGGCTTACGGCATGTTGTTGGTGCTGCAGCCCTTCGCGGGCCCGATGGCCTGGGCGATTTTCCTCACCTTCATGCTCTACCCGACGCATCTGTGGATCACGCGCAAGTTGCGCGGCCGGGCGGGCACATCGGCCGGCATCATCACCGGCCTCACGCCGTTCGCATTGCTCACGCCGCTCATGTTGCTGGGCATCGAGTTCGCGCGGCAGGCGCGCGCGCTGGTGGAGTTTGTACAGGGCCGTAACTTCACGCTGGACGGCGAGGTGATGCTGAAGCTCGAGACGTATCCGGTGATCGGCCCGGTGGCGCGCCTGGCGCGCACGGAACTCGCGGTTTCGGCCGCGGATGTACAGGGCTGGCTGGAGAGCGGCACTCAAACCATCATGCGCATCGTGGCGTCGGTCGGCGGCGGCTTCGTGCTGTCGGCGCTCGGCACGGTGATGGGCTTCTTCTTCATGTTGTTCCTGCTCTTTTTCTTCCTGCGCGACGGACGGAGGATGTTTGACCGGCTGCAGCGGTTGATCCCGGTGCCCGAAGATCATCGCGAGCAACTCTTCAATCACCTGTCGAGCGTGACGCGCGGCGTCTTCTACGGGATCGGCCTCACCGCAATCATCCAGGGCATCCTGGTGGGTATCGCGTTTGCGATCGCGGGATTGCCGTCACCGGTGGTTTTTGGCGTGTTGGCAGGAATTCTCGCCTTGCTGCCCGCGGGCGGCGCGGCCATCGTGTGGATTCCGGCGGTTCTCTACCTGGCGGCCGTGGGTCGATGGGGGTTGTTCATTTTCATGCTCATCAGCGGCGTCATCATTTCAACGGCCGACAATTTCCTGCGTCCAATTCTGGTGTCGCGTTATGCGCCGGTCTCGGCGTTCATGGTGTTCGTAGGTGTGGTGGGTGGCATCGCGGCATTTGGAGCCATCGGCATCGTGGTGGGGCCCGTGTTCCTCGCGCTGGTCGCGGCAATCCTCGAATATTTCGACGAGAAGATCATCGAGCCGAACAAGCGGCGGCTCGATGCGCAGGCCGACAACGATCGCCCGCCACCCATGCCAGGGCTTTGATCGCGCTTCAATCGCCGAGGTAAGGGCCCTTGGTTTCGCCCCAACCCCACTTGGGCATCGGCGCATCCTGCGTCACGGTGACGCCGGGTTGTGAATTCATCACCGCCAGCCGCGAACCCCATTCCAGATAACCCACGAGCGCCGACCGGAATTCCGGATCATCCGGCATGCCGAGCTCATCGGCGGTCTCGAGCAACAAGGCCATCCAGCGGCGACGTTGCCCGTGATTCAAGTGCCGGTCGAGATGCGCGCGGATCATGTGCGCGTGCCCGCCATGATCGCGTGAGTATTCTTCGGGCCCACCCAGGACTTCGGCCAGAAACGCGGCAACGTGCGCGGGATGTTCGTCGTTCATGTGGGCGAATACGGGACCGATGAGCTCGTCCTTGCGCACGTGCTGATAAAAGCGCGTGGTCAGGCGATTGAGCGCGTCGATGCCGCCAATCCACGTGTACAACGTCGGAATTGCTGTGTCGGTTTCCATTCGCGGATTAAGCCTGCGAGGAATAGCCGCCGTCCACGGGTATCGCCACGCCGCTGATGAAGTCCGATTCGGCACTGGCGAGGAACACCGCGATGCCGGCGAAATCTGCCGGGTCACCCCAACGGCCGGCCGGCGTGCGCGCCAGCACTCGCTCGTGCAATCCGTCGACCTCCACGCGCGCCTTGCGCGTGAGATCCGTGTTCACCCAACCCGGGAGCACCGCATTTACCTGGATGTTGTCCTTGGCCCACGCGGAGGCAAGCGATTTCGTGAGCTGCACGATGCCGCCCTTGCTCGCGCCATAGGCCGGCGCAAATCCGGCGCCGAAAATGGAAAGCATGGAGCCGATGTTGATGATCTTTCCGGCGCCGTTGCGCTTGAGATGCGGATACGCCGCTCGACAGCAGAGGAAGGCGCTGTCGAGATTCGTGGCGATGACCTGCCGCCATTCCTCGAACGCCATTTCATGGGCGGGCTTGCGAATGTTGATGCCCGCATTGTTCACCAGGATGTCGATGCGGCCGCATTTCTCGTGCACAAGTTCGAACAGGCGCGCCACAGAGCCTTCGTGGGTCACGTCCACCTCCATGGCCAATGCGTCAGCACCCATGGATTCAAGCTGTTCCACGGCAGCGGCGGATTTCGCGACATCGCGTGCGGCGATGACGACGCGCGCACCCGCGCGTGCCAGCCCTTGCGACATCCCGAGGCCGATGCCGCCGTTGCCACCGGTGACCACTGCAACCTTGTTCCGCAGTTCGAACATCCTCATGGACCTCCGGGGTGCATGCCGTGCATACGACTGATTTCACTACAGCACGGCGCTAGCGCCGCCGTCAAAAACGCGCGGCTAGGTGGCGGTCCCTCGCCTATAATCCGCGCCCTCCATGGACCTCACTCCCATTCTCGATTCACTGAACGACGCGCAGCGCGCGGCCGTTACTGCGCCGGTCGGTCCGGTGCTGGTGCTCGCCGGCGCGGGTTCGGGCAAGACGCGCGTGCTCACGCATCGCATCGCCTGGGTCATCCAGACCGAAGGCGCGTCGCCGCACTCCATTCTCGCGGTCACGTTCACGAACAAGGCCGCCCACGAAATGCGTGGGCGCATCGAGAAGTTGTTAGGCATACCGGGCAGCAGCATGTGGGTGGGCACGTTCCACGGCATTGCACACCGGCTGCTGCGGCTGCACTGGCGCGACGCGGGCCTGCCGCAGAGCTTCCAGATCCTCGACGGCGAGGATCAGCTGCGCCTCATCAAGAAAATCGTGAAGGCAATGGAGCTCGACGAAGCGCGCTGGGTGCCGCGCGAGATCCAGTGGTTCATCAATCACAACAAGGATGAAGGGCATCGCCCGGCCACGTTGAAAGACGGCAACGATCCGACGCGCCGGCAGCTGATCAAGCTGTACACGGAATACGAAGCGCAGTGCCAGCGCGCCGGCGTCGTGGATTTCGCGGAGCTGCTGCTGCGCGCGTACGAGCTGTGGCTGAAGAATCCTGGGGTCCTGAAGCACTATCAGCATCGCTTCCGGCACGTGCTCATCGACGAGTTCCAGGATACGAACGCCATTCAGTACGCGTGGTCGCTGCTGGTGGCCGGCCAGGACGGCGCACCGTTCGTGGTGGGCGACGACGACCAGTCTATCTACCGTTGGCGCGGTGCACGCGTGGAGAATCTTACGCGTTTCTCCAAGGACTATCCGGCGGCGAAGTTGTATCGCCTGGAGCAGAACTACCGCTCCACGGGCAACATCCTGAAGGCGGCCAACGCGCTGATCTCGAACAACACCGGACGCCTTGGAAAAAATCTCTGGACTGACGGCAAGGACGGCGAGCGCATCAAGCTGTATGCCGCCTTCAACGAGCGCGACGAGGCCGAGTTCGTGATGCACCGCATTCGCGACTGGACCAACCAGGGCGGCGCGCGGCGCGACGTGGCGATCCTGTATCGATCCAACGCGCAGTCGCGTGTGTTCGAAGAAATTTTCATGGCGGCGCGCATTCCGTACAAGGTGTATGGCGGCCTGCGGTTCTTCGAACGCGCGGAAATCAAGGATGCGTTGGCGTATCTGCGCATCATCACGAACCATTCCGACGACGCCTCGTTCGAGCGCGTGGTGAACCTGCCGACACGCGGCATCGGGGCGCGATCGCTGGACGTCGTGCGCGAGCAGGCCAAAGCGGCCACTACTTCGTTGTGGGAAGCCGCGGCGCATTGCGTGGCGAACGGCGTGCTGGGCCCGAAGGCCGAGGCCGCGGTCAACGGCTTCCTCCAGCTGGTCGAGCAGTTAGGCCGCGACATCGAGGGCCTCGAACTGCATGAGCAGGTCGATCACGTGATCAACAACTCGGGATTGGTCGAGCACCACAAGAAAGAGAAGGCCGATCGCGGCGAAGCGCGCGTCGAGAACCTGAACGAATTGGTGTCGGCCGCGCGCGGCTTCGAGCCCGACGGGTTGAACACGGATGATGAAGCGCTGCCGCCGCTGGCTGCCTTCCTCTCGCACGCGGTGCTCGAATCCGGCGAGGGCCAGGCCGAGGCCTGGGAAGACTGCATCCAGATGATGACGTTGCACACGGCCAAAGGACTCGAGTTTCCCGTGGTGTTCCTGTGCGGCCTGGAAGATGGCCTGTTCCCGCATCAACGCTCGCTGAATGATGAGGAAGGGTTGGAGGAAGAGCGCCGGCTCTGCTACGTGGGCACGACGCGCGCGATGAAGCAGTTGTTCATGACGTACGCCGAACAGCGTCGGTTGCACGGGCAGGACAA
>DASTTJ010000246.1:0-5476 GCA_035760205.1 Steroidobacteraceae bacterium
CGACCACAGCCTCGTGCCCATGGCAGCGCGCGCGCTCGAAATCAATTTCGAACAACTGGTCTGGCAGGTGCTCGAAACCTCGTTCTCACGGTCGGTGATCGTTTGATGTGGAGTAAGCCCAAAAACCGGCGCAAGAGCGAAGGGGGCGGCTTCAAGCTGCCTACTTTGCTGCTGGCGCGTTTCGGAATTGCGGCAGCGGTGCTCGCCGTATTCGGCATCGCCACCACGCTGTGCATGAGCGCGCTCGATCAGGACATCGCGCAGGTGTCGGTCACCGGGCGCTTTCAGCGCGTGTCGCCCGGCGAAGTGGAGCAGGCCGTGAAGGCGCGGGTGCGTGACATGGGTCTGGTGAGCGTGGACCTGTCCGCCGTACGTCGTTCCGTCGAGCAGCTCCCCTGGGTAGATAGCGCAACGGTCGAGCGCCAGTGGCCGCGCGCCTTGAACATCCGCGTGACCGAGCAGGTGGCGGCGGCGCGCTGGGGCGCCAATGGCCTGCTGAACACCCGGGGCGAACTCTTCATCTCCGAAGCGCGGCACATCCCGCCGGAATTGCCGCGTCTTTCCGGGCCGCGCGGCTCCGAAAGCGAGGTGGCGCGCCGCTATCTTGCCGCGCAAGGCCAACTCATCGAAGCCGGCATGCGCCTCACGGCCGTTCGCCTCGATGCACGCGGTGCCTGGGAATTTGATCTCGACAACGGCATCACGGTGCGGCTCGGCCGCCGCCAGATCGATGAGCGCTTCGCGCGTTTCGTCGCCGCCGGCGTCGGGCAGATCGCCACGCACGCCAGCGACATCGGCTACATCGACATGCGTTACACGAACGGCTTTGCAATCGGCTGGCGCCAGGGCGGCCAACGCATCGCTACCGGCACGGCCGAGGAAGACAACTCGGATGGTTAGTATCAATGGCTAAGCGGCCCGACAAGAACCTCATTATCGGCCTCGACGTGGGAACGTCGAAGGTCTCGGCGCTGGTCGGCGAAGTGGCGCCCGACAATTCGATCGAAGTGATCGGGATCGGCACGCAGCCCTCGCGCGGGTTGAAGAAAGGCGTGGTGGTCAACATCGAATCGACGGTGCAGTCGATCCAGCGCGCCATCGAAGAAGCCGAGCTCATGGCCGGTTGCGAGATCCGCTCGGTATTCGCCGGGATCGCCGGCTCGCACGTGCGCAGCCTGAACTCGCACGGCGTGGTTGCGATCCGCGATCGAGAAGTGAGCGACATCGATGTGCAACACGTGGTCGACGCGGCCAAGGCCGTGGCCATTCCCGCCGACCAGAAGATCCTGCACGTGCTGCCGCAGGAATTCATCATCGACGGGCAGGAAGGCATTCGCGACCCCATCGGCATGTCGGGCGTGCGCCTCGAGGCCAAGGTGCACATCGTCACCGGCGCGGAGAGCGCGGCCAACAATCTCGAGAAATGCATCCAGCGCTGCGGCCTGGAGGTCGACGACATCGTGCTCGAGCAGCTTGCGTCCAGCTTCGCCTGCCTCACCGATGATGAGCGCGAACTCGGCGTGTGCATCATCGACATCGGTGGCGGCACCACGGATCTCGCGGTGTTCTCGCAGGGGGCTATCCGCCATACCGCCGTGATCCCGATCGCCGGCGACCAGGTGACCAACGACATCGCGGTTTCCATGCGCACGCCCACGCAGTACGCCGAAGACATCAAGGTGCGTTATGCCTGCGCGCTGTCGCAGCTCGCCAATCCCGACGAGAGCATCGAAGTGCCGTCGGTGGGCGATCGCCCCGCGCGGCGCCTGGCGCGCCAGACGCTCGCCGAAGTGGTCGAGCCGCGCTACGAAGAGCTCTACGGCCTGGCGCGCGAAGAACTGCGCCGCTCGGGTTTCGAGGAAATCATTGCCTCGGGGATCGTGCTCACGGGCGGCAGCGCCAAGATGGAAGGCGCCATCGAGCTCGCCGAAGAGGTGTTCCACGTGCCGGTGCGCTTAGGGGTCCCGCAGCACATCAAGGGGCTCTCGGACGTGGTCCGCAACCCTATCTACTCAACCGGAGCCGGTCTCCTGCTGTACGCGCGTGACAACGCGCTCGCGGGCAATCGCGGCCGTTCGATCTCCGGCAACGCGCGAACGATGGCCGAGCGCATGAAGAATTGGTTCCAGGGGAATTTCTGATGATGTTCGAAAACGAAGCTGACAGCTTTCGATTTACCAGTGAAGGAGCGACACAATGTTTGAATTAATGGATGCTTACAGCCAGAACGCTGTAATCAAAGTCATAGGGGTTGGCGGCGGCGGCGGCAACGCAGTCGCGCACATGGTGCAAAGTGGCATCGAGGGCGTGGAATTCCTGTGCATCAATACCGATGCGCAGGCTCTCAAACACTCGAAGGTGAAGACCAGCCTGCAGATCGGCTGCAACATCACCAAGGGTCTCGGCGCGGGCGCCGATCCGGAGATCGGCCGCCAGGCCGCGATGGAAGACCGCGATCGCATCATCGAGATGATCGAAGGATGCGACATGTTGTTCATCACCGCGGGCATGGGCGGCGGCACGGGCACCGGTGCGGCGCCGGTGGTCGCGCAGGTCGCCAAGGAGCTCGGCATCCTCACGGTGGCCGTGGTCACTCGTCCGTTCGAAATGGAAGGCGGCAAACGCACTCTGGTGGCGAATCATGGTCTCGCGGAGCTCGGCAAGTATGTCGACTCGCTGATCACCATTCCCAACCAGAAGCTGCTCACGGTGCTCGGCGCCAAGACCACGTTGTTAGACGCCTTCAAGAGCGCCAACCACGTGCTGCAGGGCGCGGTGCAGGGCATCGCCGAACTCATCACGCGTCCGGGTCTCATCAACGTGGACTTCGCCGACGTGCGCACGGTGATGAGCGAGACCGGCATGGCGATGATGGGTTCCGGTGTGGCGCGCGGCGAGAACCGTGCGAAGGAAGCGGCGGAAATGGCCGTGTCCTCGCCGTTGCTCGAGGACATCAACCTGTCCGGCGCGCACGGCATCCTGGTGAACGTCACGGCGGGCATGGACCTGTCGATCGGCGAATTCCAGGAAGTCGGCAATATCGTCAAGCAGTTCGCTTCGGATGACGCCACCGTCGTGGTGGGAACCGTCATCGATCCCGAGCTGTCGGATGAAATGCGGGTTACCGTGGTGGCGACCGGACTCGGCAAGCCCGAGATCGCAGTCAGTGGCCGATCGCCTTTCGGGCGCGATGTGCCCACCCTGTCCAAGGCGGTACCGCAGGCGGCAGCGCCGGCGGCGGAACCGGCCATGCGGGTCGTGCCGCGCCGACCGCTGACGGCGGCCGACTATGCCGCGCTGGACAAGCCAGCCGTGCAGCGTCAAAGAGCTGTGGGTGACGGCTTGCATGCCGGCGTGGAGTCCGACGATGTGCTGGATATCCCAGCGTTTCTGCGTCGCCAGGCGGACTGATGCCGAAGACTGAATAAGGCAACTGTGTTACGGTAGCGCCCCTTTTGGGGGCACGGTGTCGCCCTTTCTTGACGAAGAGAAGGTTGCGGCCGCTCCCCGATGCCCCCTACGTCCAGTGGGACAAGGTGGCGCTACCCGAGCACCGTTAGTAACGGCAGCGGGAGAACGATCAAGATGCTCGGACAACGAACTCTCAAAAACTCCATCCGCGCCCAGGGTGTCGGTCTGCATACCGGCCAGAAAGTCCTGATGACTCTCCGGCCCGCGGCACCGGACACCGGTATCGTTTTCCGTCGCACCGACCTCAATCCTCCCGCTGAAGTGCGCGCCTACGCCCTGAACGTCGGCGACACCCAGCTCGGCACCACTCTTATCAATGGCGAAGCCCGCGTTTCCACGGTAGAGCATCTGCTGTCCGCGTTTGCCGGCCTCGGCATCGACAACGCGCACGTGGACGTCAGCGCGCCCGAAGTGCCCATCATGGACGGCAGCGCCGGCCCTTTCGTGTTCCTGCTGCAGTCGGCTGGCTTCGAAGATCAGCGCACGCCCAAGAAGTTCGTGCGCATCAAGCAGCGCGTGCGGGTGGAAGACGGCGACAAGTGGGCGGAATTCCGGCCCTTCGACGGTTTCAAGGTCAATTTCGAAATCGAGTTCAACCATCCGCTGTTCAAGCGGCGTGGCAACAAGGCCTCGATGGATTTCTCGACCACCTCCTTTCTCAAGGAAGTGTCGCGGGCCCGCACCTTCGGATTCATGCGCGACCTCGAGATGCTGCGCGCCCGCAACCTCGCGCTCGGCGGCAACTTCGACAATGCCATCGTGCTCGACGATTTCCGCGTGCTCAACGAAGACGGCCTGCGTTACGAGGACGAGTTCGTGAAGCACAAGATTCTCGACGCCATCGGCGACCTCTATCTACTTGGCCACAGCCTGATCGGCGAATTCAGCGGCTTCAAGTCCGGCCACAAGCTGAACAACAACCTGCTGCGCAAACTCATCTCCGAGACCCACACCTGGGAAGCGGTGACTTTCGAGAAGCCCTCCGACGCGCCCATCGCTTACGTGCAGCCGCCGCCGGTGGCTGTCGGCTCCGCCGTCTAAGCACTCCTTGGCCGCCAAGCGCAGCCCACACCGGCAAAGTTTTGCCGCCCCTGCAGTCCGATTTCCATTCGGCCGGGGAGTTTGACGCGGCGCACGCATTCCAGATTCAGTTCAATGCACTGTCGCCGATAGGGCGGGGCGGAGGAGCCTTCCTGGTGGAACCTGGCAATAGCGAAAAACTCAATCGGCGTGCCTTGCTCGCGGGCGCGGTATTTCTGCTGGGCGGTGCCGCGGCGCTGACGCGTTTTACACGGGACACCGGCGATTCCCAGGCGGACGGTCCGGTGCTCGATCCCCAGCGGTTCGCGCTGCTCGAGCAGGTCAGCGAGACGATGATTCCCGCAACCGACACGGCCGGCGCCATCGCCGCGGGCGTTCCGGAATTCATTCGCGAAATGCTCAATGACTGGGGCTCGAGCGCGACCCGCGCCGAATTTGCGACAGTTCTCGAAGCCATCGAGCAGCATGCCTGGAGCAGGTTCGGCATGACCTTTCTCGATATGCCGCCGCCGCGGCGCCTCGCGGTGCTGAAGGAATTCGACGCCGCCAGAATCGCCGCGCACGACGGCGCCTATCGCAAATTCAAGTGGCTGGTGTTGATCGGCTACTACCATTCCGAGGCCGGCGCGACCCAGGAGTTGCGCTTCGAACTGGTTCCTGGCGCCTGGCGAGCCTGCCTGCCGCTCAGCGAAGTCGGACGCGCGTCCGCGTTCTACTGACAGTAGAAGCGCCATGGATTTCGACGCCATCGTCATAGGCTCCGGGATCAGCGGCGGCTGGGCCGCCAAGGAGCTGTGCGAGCGCGGCTCGCGCACATTGTTGATCGAACGCGGCCGGCACGTCACCCATCGAACCGACTACCAGGATTTCGCCGCGCCCTGGGAGCTTGCCAATCGCGGCCAGGTGCCCGAAGAAGAAGCGCAGCGCGACTATGCGATCCAGAGCACCTGTTATGCGTTCAACT
>DASTTJ010000247.1:0-9019 GCA_035760205.1 Steroidobacteraceae bacterium
AGCGAGCCTCGTGCCCACGGGCAAGCAGAAGGTCGACCCGATCGTCGTCACCGTGACGCAGAGCGGCAGTTACCGCGTCAACGATCGCGAGCTCATCAATTCCTCGCCCGACACATTGCGCGCGGCGCTCGTGGAAATCGCCGGCGCCGATCGTGACAAACCCGTAACTGTGCGTGCCGATGGACGGGCAACGCACCAGTCGGTGGTCAGCGCAATGGATGTGCTCGGCAAGCTTGGCTTCGTGCGCCTCAACATCGCCACCATCGAAGAATCGCCGCCGGCGAAATGAACATTCCCGCAGGTGCGGCGCCTCTCGATGCCGCGCACGTGTACCGCCGTTTGCTGGCGTACGCCAGGCCGCATCTCGGCATGTTCCTCATCGGCGTCGTTGGCATGGCGCTGTTCGCCGCGACGGGTCCCGGTTTCGCGTGGCTCGTACAAAACCTCGTCGACGTCGGCTTCGTCAAGAAGGATGCAAGCGTGCTGTGGCTGGTGCCGCTCGGCGCGCCGCTGCTGTTCCTGTTGCGCGGCGCTGGCGACTACGTCGGCGTGTATTTTCCAGGCTACGTCTCGCGGCAGATCATCAAGGCGCTGCGGCGCGACCTGTTCCGGCAGTACCTCAACTTTCCCGCCAAGTACTACGACCAGCAGTCCACGGGCACGATGCTCTCGCGCCTCACGTTCAACATCGAGCAGGTTGCTGACGCCACCACCAACTCCACGGGCGCGCTCATCCGCGAGTCGCTGACCATCGTCGGCCTGATCGCGTGGATGTTCTCGCTCAACTGGAAGCTTGCGCTATTCGTGGTGATCCTGGCGCCGCCGCTATCGTTCCTCATTCGACAGGTCACCAAGTCTTTCCGACGTTACAGCGCGCGCATTCAGGCTTCGATGGGCGACGTCACACGCGTCACGAAGGAGTCACTCGATGGCCAGCGCGTCATCAAGGTGTTCAACGCGCAGGAACAGGAGGCGCGCGAATTCGAGGGAGTCAACGAGCACAACCGGCGCAGCAACATGAAGCTGATCGCGGCCAAGGCCACGAGCAATCCCGTGGTGCAGTTCATCGCCTCCATCGGCCTCGGAGGTGTGTTGTGGATGGCGCACCTTCAGGTGCTTCAAAATGCGATGACGGTAGGCGAGTTCTGGGGATTTCTCGCGACGTTGATGATGACCACGGCGCCTATGCGCACGCTGGTCACCGCGCTAGGTCCGCTGCAGCAGGGCCTGGCGGCTGGCGCCAGCGTCTTCGAGGTGCTCGATGAGCCCACGGAGGATTTCACCAGCGGCCAATCGCTCAAGCGCGTTCAAGGCGAAATCGAATTCCGCGATGTCAGTTTCGAATACTCCATGGAGAAAGGCCGGGTGCTCCATGCGGTCAATCTCAACGTGCCCGCAGGCAGGAACATCGCCATCGTCGGGCGCTCCGGCAGCGGCAAGTCCACTCTGGTTGGGCTGGTGCCTCGCATCTACGACGCCACTGCCGGGGAAGTTCTCGTGGACGGCGTCAATGTCCGTGACTGCAATCTGCGTGACGTGCGCGCGAACGTGGCACTGGTGAGCCAGGATGTGCTGCTGTTCAACGATTCCATTCGCAACAACATCGCGTTCGGCGTCGATCAACCGGATCCGAAAGCGGTGGAGGCCGCCGCGAAAGCGGCCTATGTGGATGAATTCGCAAAGGACCTCCCGCAAGGGCTCGACACCGAAGTGGGTGACCGTGGCGCGCTCTTGTCCGGTGGCCAGCGCCAGCGCATCGCCATCGCGCGCGCGTTATTGAAAGACGCGCCCATCCTGATCCTGGACGAGGCGATGTCTGCCCTGGACAATGAATCGGAGCGTCGCATCCAGCAGGCGCTGGCGGGTCTCATGCGCAATCGCACCACGCTGGTCATCGCCCACCGGCTCACGACCATCGAACACGCCGACGAGATCGTCGTCATGGAAGATGGCCGAATCGTCGAACGTGGCACGCACTCTGAACTGGTATCGCGCGATGGCGCCTATGCCAGTCTCAAACGCGCCGAGTTCCGCAATTGAGAGCGCAAATCGAAGCGATGTGGTACGGCGGCAAGGGGCCGCTGTGGCTGGCGCCGCTCTCTTTCTTATATGGCAGCGTCATGGGGTTCCGCAGCCTGCTATATCGCATGGGCTTGCGGCATCGTGTACGCGTGAAGGCGCCGGTGGTCGTCGTCGGCAATCTGACCGTGGGTGGCACCGGCAAGACGCCGCTGGTGGCCTGGCTGTCGACCCATCTGGCTGCCGTGGGCCTGCGCGTGGCCATTGTCTCGCGTGGATATGGCGGCAAGGCCCGTGGTGTCACGCGAGTCACCGTGCACAGCCGTCCCTCGGAAGTGGGTGATGAACCACTGCTGCTGGCGCGCCGCGCGCAAGCCACGGTCTTCGTCGGGCGAGATCGCGTGGCGGCGGCCAAGGTTGCGGTGGACGATGGCGCCGACATCGTGATCTGCGACGACGGGCTGCAACACCTGGCGTTGATGCGCGACTGTGAAATCGTGGTCATCGACGGGCAGCGTGGCTTTGGCAACGGTTGCGTGCTGCCGCGCGGCCCACTTCGCGAACAGACGGGGCGTCTGCGCCGCGTGAATGCGGTGGTGGTCAACGGCGCCATCACCGCGCCAAATTTCGCGCTGCCGCGCTTTCTCTCGCGCACGCATTTCGTCATGAACATGCAGCCTGGCGACGCGCGCCCGGTGTCCGGCGGCGCCTCGCTGCGCTCGCTCTCGAGTTTTCGCGGCACGGGCATCCACGCGGTGGCTGCCATCGGCAATCCGCAACGCTTCTTTGACATGCTGCGTCATGCCGGATTGACGCTGTATGAACATCCGCTGACCGATCACCATGCCTTCAAGGCGGGCGATCTGAACTTCGGCGACAACCTGCCGGTCATCATGACGGAGAAAGATGCCGTAAAATGCGTCGCCTTCGCCGACGACCGGTGCTGGTTCGTTCCCGTCACCGCCGAATTTCCCGAGAACGAAGCTCGCGAGCTGGTGGATCTGGTGTTGGCGCGGGCCAGCGAGTTCAAGGCCCGTAATACTGGAAGTTAGGCCATGGATGAACGACTGCTCGACATACTCGCGTGCCCCGTCTGCAAGGGGCCGCTCAAGTTCCAGCGCGCCGCGGAGGTGCTGGTGTGCCGCGCGGAGCGGCTGGCGTTTCCGCTGCGCGACGGCGTGCCGATGATGCTCGAGGAAGATGCACGGCAGCTCGCGCCAGACGACCCCTTGTTGGAGCGCTGATGAACACCTATCGTGTCGTCATTCCGGCTCGATACGATTCTTCGCGGCTGCCGGGCAAGGCGCTGCTGCCGCTCGCCGGCAAGCCGATGCTGCAGTGGGTGCACGAACGCGCGCGCTCATGCGCAGCCTCCGAGGTCATCATCGCGACCGATGACGAACGCATCGCCAACGCCGCACGGAGTTTCGGCGCGGAAGTCGCGATGACCGCGCGCACACATCTCTCGGGCACCGATCGCATTGCCGAGGTGGCGGCGGCGCGCGGTTGGGCCGACGCCGACATCGTCGTAAACGTTCAGGGTGACGAGCCGCTGATTCCACCGCGCGTCATCGACCAGGTGGCTGAACTGCTGGCCGCCAATCCCCGCGCTGACATTGCCACGCTGGCAGCAAAGATCGAGTCGCTGAACGATCTGTCTGACCCTAACATCGTGAAGGTGGCCTGTGATGCCAGTGGCCGCGCGCTGTATTTCTCGCGCGCGCCGATACCATTCAACCGCGATGCGCCGACTACGCTGTCGAGCGCCAGTCTGCGGCATGTGGGTATCTATGCGTACCGCGTGGCGGCGCTGCGCAAACTGGCCACCCTTCCGGCCTCGCGCCTCGAGCTCATCGAAAAACTCGAGCAATTGCGCGCGATCGAGAATGGCATGGAGATTCGGGTGGCCCTCGCCGTCGAACGCCCGCTGGCGGATGTGAATACCGCTGCGGACCTGGAGCGCGCCGAGCGTGCGTTGATGCTGAGTCCTTGAAGAAAACACGAGACCCATGACCGTCACACTGACTGACCTGCACATCTACCCCATCAAGTCCTGCCGTGGCATTGCGCTCGAGGCCGCGCGCCTGGCGCCGACCGGGCTTGCCGATGATCGCCACTGGATGCTGGTGCGGCCGAACGGCCGGTTTGTCACACAGCGGGAGTTGCCGCGCATGGCGCTCATCGGGACGCAGGTGGATGACGGGGCTCTGACGCTGACAGCACCGGGAGTGTCCGCGCTCGCGGTGGCACGCGAGGTCAGCGGCGAATCGCTCGCGGTGACGGTGTGGAAGTTCGACGGGCGGGGCATCGACTGTGGCGAGGACGCTGCGGTCTGGGTGACGAAGTTCCTGGAGACGCCGCTGCGTCTCGTGCGATTCGACGCCAGCGCGCCGCGTGAGTGCAGCGTGACCTCGAGAGGCGGCCCGCGTGCCATTACCGAGTTCAGCGACGCGTATCCGATACTGGTGATTTCGCGGGCGTCGCTGGCGGAGTTGAATTCACGCCTTCCCAACGCGCTGCCGATGGAGCGCTTCCGGCCGAACCTGGTCATCGATGATGTCGAAGCGTATGACGAAGACCGCATGCACGAATTGCGCGCGGGACCGGTCACGCTGCGCCTCGTCAAGGCGTGCACGCGCTGCTCGATCACCACCACGGATCAGCAGCAGGGGGCGGTTGATGGGGAGGAGCCGCTGAGGACGCTCAAGGAATACCGCTTCGACAAACACTTGCGCGGCGTGACGTTTGGGCAGAACGCGATTGTGGTGAATGGCGTCGGGGAGTCGCTGCGGGTAGGGCAGGGTTTTGAGGTTGTCTGGAAGTAAGAGGGTTGAGGGTGGCGGTGTGCGCCAGCGAGCGCCCACGCACAGGAGATGATCTCGCTACAGCCGGGTTTTTCGATCGATGGGGCAGCGCCAGATTTGGGCCGCCGCCTCGGCGCGAAGACATTTTGGTGTGGGTGGGAGCAAGGGCTGCGAAGAGTCCGTTTGAAGCGGGGAGGCGGCTGAGTACGCTGTGACCGCGAAAGACCCGGCCCGCTCGATCATCTCCTGTGCGTGGGCGCTCGCTGGCGCACGCGGACGTTATCGAACCCGCTTCCCGTTTTCCCCACGCGGCGGACAAGAGAAGAGGCGCTCCGGTCCCGGTCTTCTCACAGCCGGGACATCACGCCCCAATTTCTGCCAAACGGAGCCGCCGCTCGTCTCGGAACGTTTGAGAGATCCGTGGCCCATACAGGCGATGAGTTTGCGGGCCGGGTACCCACAATCCATGGCAATGAGCCGCTCTCTATTTCAAACGGACTCTTTGCAGCCCTTTCTCTCACCTGCACCAGCATGACTTCGCGCTGAGCGGCGTGCCAAAAACCCGCGATGCCCCTCCGTTCGAAGGGCCCGGCGAAAAGCACACCTCATTGCCTGTATGGGCCACGGATCTCTCAAACGTTCTGCGACGAGCTCCGGCCCCATTTGCTAGCAAATGGGGAGTGTCCCCATTTAGCGTTGGCGCTGCGCCGGGGTGGCAACGAGAACGCCGTGGCGCGCGGGATTGTAGATCTCCACGCGATCTCTGCCCTGGGTCTTGGCCACGTACAGCGCGATGTCAGCGCGGCGCGCGACCTGGTCGAACAACACGTCGCCGGCCTCGTAACTGGCGAGTCCAAGACTGAGAGTGACCGACACTTCCTGATCATCGACCCGCATGCGCTGCTCGCGCAGGGCATTGCGCAGGCGTTCGGCCGATTGCCGCGCCTGGTCCAGCGAACTGTCGGGGAACATCACGAGGAATTCCTCGCCGCCGTATCGTCCGAAGACTTCACGTGTGTGCAGCGAGGTGCGTAGCGCTGCGGCGAAACGCTGCAGAAGCTGGTCGCCCACGGCGTGGCCGAAGCGGTCGTTGACGGACTTGAAGTGATCGAGATCGATGAGCCCGATGATGAGCGTGCCCTTCGCCTCGCGCGCGCGCGTCAGGAATTCCACGGCCTTGCGCACGATGGCGCGGCGGTTCAGCAACCCCGTGAGCTCGTCGCGCTCCGCGAGCCGGATGAGTTCGGCACGATGCCGTCTATGCGAGAGCAGGGCGTAACCGAGGAAGAATGCCGTCACGAGACCGGTGAGGCCGGCGATGGCCACGAGCTGCGTGGTCCGCGTCTGGCTGTTGAGGCGCTCTTCGGCCAGCTTCTTGTCTTTTTCGAGAAGGACAATCTTCTGTTTTTCCTGGTCGTTCTCGAACTGGACACGCAGTTGTGCAACTTCGCGGATGCGATCGAGCGTGCCCTGTTCGCGCATGCGGCGCAGGTATTCGCCCTGGTCGGTGAACGCCGCCGGGTAGTTGCCCACCGCCGCGTGCGCGCGCGAGCGCAGTTCGTAGAGCTCGGCGATGTCATCGGCCGGTTGCGCGCCGCCCGGTGCGATGGCGCGATCGAACTGCGACACCGCCTCCTTCGAGCGACCCAACGCGAGGTTCAATCTCCCCCGCAGCGCCGCGAGCGTGCGGTAATCGTTGTCGTCCATGCCGCTCGTCTGACTGAGCGTGAGTTCGGCGCGGTCGCACCAGGTCGCCGCATGGTTGAGCGCATTGCTTTCGATCTGCACGCCGCACATGCGCATCTGCGATAGACCCGTGCCCACCCGATCCCCGATGTTTTCGTGAATACGCAGCGCTTCGGTCGCAGCGATCAATGCCTCATCGAGGCGGCCGGCGGCCTTGAGAATGGCGGCGCGACGATCGAGTGCGGTGGCGAGACGAATCTGCGCTTTCTGTTCGCGGAAAAATCCGATGGTTTCATCCACCAGCGCCAGCGCCTGCGGGTAGTCACGCACGCTGAACTGCGCCATCGAAAGGCGGCCCGCGGCCACCATGGCTTCTTCGCGACTCGCATTCCGTCGCAGCAGGGCATACGCGCGCAGCAGATCGTCGAGCGCCTGGTCGGGATTGCCATCACGGAAGTTGAGCCAGCCCCGATCGCGCAACACGCAGCCCAGTGCAAGCGGCCGTTCGCGTACCGCATCGATGACGCGCGTGAGCTCGACGGTGGCAGCGTCGATGCCACCGACATTGGTGCTGACCAGGGCGCGCACGGTGCGCATGCGGACGGCGAGATCGGACATGTCACCCGCCGGCAGCAGCGCCAGGCCGGCATCGGCGTGTGTGATGCTCTGGCGACTGAATCCGAGCTGCCGCGCGGCATCCGCGGCGATGGCGTGCAGTGCCGCCCGGCGCGTGGCCGGCATGTCGTCGGTGGAAGAAATGGTTTCCGCGAGTTGCGGCAGGGCCGTCGCCGGATCGCGGAAGGCGCGCTCTTCGACCTCAGCGAGATCACCGGTCTGGGATCCCACACACGCGGCATTCGCCTGCGGCATGACACAGACGGCCAGCGCCATCAGGCTGCTGATCCCGAGCCGGATCTTCCTGGTGTTCGAGCGGATCACGGCGCGTAGTCTACGCGCCCTCGCTGCAGTGCGGTCAGCGCTGTTTTACCGAATCCTGTTTCTGAGGATTGGTTCCGCCGTCCAGGGGAATCGTGAAGTATCCGAAGCCGGACCCGCCCTCCATTTCCATGATCACCAGCACGCTCAATTCCCGCGTTCCGGCAGCGAGCCGGGTCAACGAAAATTGCTGGCGATAGATGCCCAATGCGCTGGTTTTCTGCACATTCAGCGGGCTGCCCGCGATTTGCAGGCCCGACGACTCCTGCACGCTCACGGTCAGCTTTGCGCCACCGGCACGCGGAACGGCGGCCAGGTGCACGTTGACCGGCTGGTTCGCGAGCACCGGTCCGTCGAAGCTGTAACGAAGGTCGACCGCGACGCTCATCTTGGCGCTGGGGATTGCGGCCAGCATGGAATCGACCGCGGGTTCCTGGGAAGCCGCCGGCTTTGGAATCGAGGAGGGTTCAGCCGGTGGCAGAGCATCGGGCGCCGGAACGGGAGCTGGCGCCACGTCGGGTGCGGGGGCAACGCCCGGCGGCGGTGAGGCGGGCACGTCGGGCGTCGCGTGCGCCGGTGATTCGGGCGGTGGGACCGGCGCAGATGCCGGTGCGGGCTTTTCGCAACCCGCGAGCAGCAGGGCTAACAAAGCGGCCATGGGCACCACGCGAAATCCTGCATCAATCTTGTTAGTAGGCATGAATCCCGCCTCAGTTGATCGTTATCGTGAGGTCGAAGTCGCCGCTGCCATTGGCCGTCGCGTTGTCGCAGCCGTTTGCGCAGTCGTACACATCGAGCACGTAAGTGGTGCCTGCCGTCACGTTGACGGTCCCGGTTTCCGGTTGAGGCGTCGTATCGTCTTCGATCAGCAGGTAAGTGCCCGAACGACGCAGCGTGAAATCCGGATCGGGTGAGTTCGTATTCGAAGACGTCAGCGTAATGGTGACGGACCCGCTGGCGCTGGGCGTGAAGCGCAGGAAACGACGACCGCCGAGTTTGTTGTGCACGCCCGCATCGTTGACAGTGCGCACGATCACCGGACCGCCGCCGACGGAAATCGTGGTGAACAACGGCAGTGCCGCTGCGGCGGCGACATTCGTCGGTATGTGGGTTTCGCCAACGCCAAAGGCGTCGATGTTCGTGGCGTCGATGTTTTGCGCTGACACCAGTGTATCGATGGCACCCGCTTCGCCGGCAGGGCGCGAGGCCTTGAGTGCCGCGATGAACGAGAAGATGGTGGTGTAAGCCGGCGTGGAACGTTGCGCACCGGTCAGGACTTGCCAGATCGGCGCGAACCCCAGCGCAAGGTTGTCGTTCGTGTCGGCCGCATTGTCGTACAGGTCCCAGAGGATCGAAAACACCGACGATTCACTGCACCAGCAGCCGTAGTCCCCATCCGGCGCGCTGCCCGGATCGGCCGGCGGATTTCGTTCGACGTTGAAAGCGGTCGAATAGAAATCAGCATTGTTCTTGCCGCTGTCGCGCGCATCAGGATCGCCGAGCACGATGGCCGCGAATGCATAGCCAAATCCTTCGCCAAACGCGACCCGCGGATCGAGTTTGTCGCCGGCGCC
>DASTTJ010000248.1:0-2698 GCA_035760205.1 Steroidobacteraceae bacterium
GCTAGCGTTTCTGCATGCGTCTCTTCAACTACGACTTTTGGTGCCCGGCACCACCCCTCCCGGTACCACCCGACACCATCATCACTCCGACGATGGCGATGGCGCCTCCGACCAGCATCGAAGGCAGCAGTTGCTCCCCGAGCACGAGCACGCTGATGACGACGCCAAACACGGGCACCAGGTTGTTGAAGATGCTGGTGATCGCCGTACCGAACTTCTTGACCGAGGTGTAGTACCACACGAACGCCAACGCGGTGCCGCAGACTCCGAGGTACATCAGCGCACCCACCATGCTCCAGTCGAACTGCGCCATTGTGAGGTCCGAAAACTCCGGCGCCGCCACGCAGGCCAGCATCAGCGTTCCCCACAACGCCGCGTAGTTAGTCGCCGCCAGCGGCGTGAGGCCGGCGAGGACCTTGCGCCCGATGATCGTGTACAACGCCCACGAGGTCACGGCGCCGAACATGAAGAGCTCGCCGGCGCCGATGCCCGCCGAGGCAATGCTGCCGATATCGCCGTGCGAGATCACGATCCACACACCGAGCAGCGCAATCGCCACGCCCAGCCAGCGGCGCGCGCTGAGACGCTCCTTTAGAACCAGCGAAGAGATCGTGATGGTGATGACCGGGTTCAGCGCAATGATGAGCGCAGCACGGCTCGCCGGCAGCTTCTCGAGCGAGGCCATGAAGAACAGGTTGTAGGCGAACACACCTAGCAACCCCAACACGAAGGTGGCTATCCACTGCTGCCGGGACAATTTCGGCAGCCCGCCTTCCAGCGCAAACGCCGCCACCAGCAGGGCTATGCAGGCGACGACATATCGTGAAAACGAACCCATCATCGGTGACAACACCGAAACCACATGTTTGCCCGCCACGAAAGTGCCACCCCAGATGGCGGGAACGGCGACCAACCGTGCGTAGTCGGCGGTGCGGGCGGCAGGCTCGCCCACTACTTCTTTCCCTGTGCCAGGCCCCGGGCGAGAAAGTTGCCGTTGCGGAAGTTAGGCTTGCCGTAGCGGAACGGCTCACCCGCAAGGCCCGTCACCCGTCCGCCCGCCGCCTGCAGCACCGCGTGCCCCGCGGCTGTATCCCATTCCATCGTGGTGCCAATACGCGGATAGATGTCCGCCTCGCCCGTCGCCACCAGGCAGAACTTGAGTGAAGACCCGATGGAGCGGAACTCGACCACCGGATAATCCGCGAGGAACGTATCCGTCTCGGGTGTGCGATGCGAACGCGAGGCGACTGCCGTCAGACCGTTCGCGGGGGGGGACCGCGCACGGATGGCATTGCCCAGCGACGGCATGGTGCCATCCGGATCGGCGTCGAGATGACCGGCCTTGCCGGCCTTCACGTCCCCCCAGTACAGCTCGCGCCGCGCCGGCGCGAACACTACGCCCAGAATTGGCTCGCCATTCTCGATGAGAGCGACATTCACCGTGAACTCGTCGCGACGGGCCACGAATTCACGCGTGCCATCGAGCGGATCGACGAGGAAGAAACGTTCGGCGATCGCCGGTATTTTTCCTGCCGCCACGGATTCTTCCGCGATCACGGGCACGCCCGGCGCGATCTGCGCGAGATCCGCGAGAATGATTTTCTCCGCGGCTTCGTCAGCGGCCGTGACCGGGGATGCATCCAGCTTGCCGCGCACGGAGAAATCCGTGACATAGACCGCCATGATGGCGCCGCCTGCCCGTTGCGAGGTGTAGATCAGGGCTTGCAGGAGATCGCTCATGGTGCCGTTACCTTTCGACTCGCGACCATGGCCGCACACAATTCGCGCACGTCGGGCCGCGCGAAGATGTCGCGCGCATTCAGGGTCACGCGTCGCGTCCAGTTGGAGTATTCACTGCTGGTGCCGGGTACGTTCACCGGCTCGAGCATGCCGATCATGTCTTCGATCTGCACCGTCACGAGTGCTGTCGGGCTTGCGCCCAGGTATGCATGCACCGCGCGATTGAGATCCGCGGAGTATTCCGGCACTGCCGCCGGCCGGCCGATTTTTCCCGGCCAGAGGCCCTCGCGCTGCAATGCGCGCAACATCCGTTCGCGATCGGCCTGACGCTCGGCGCGAACGCGCTCACCGACCGATGCATCGCCATAGAACCCCAGCTTCTCCCACAGGTCGATGTCGTGGCCGCTCCACCAGCCGTGCAACGTCGGCAGGTCATGGGTTGTCACGGTGGCGAGCGCGTGACGGATATAACCCGCGGGCGGCACGAACTCGCCGTTCTTCTGCTCGAACAACACGACCTTGTAGTGATAGACACCAAATTGCGGCAACGCGCGCCGGATTTCGTCGGGCACCACGCCGAGATCCTCGCCGACGACCAGGCACTGATTGCGATGGCTCTCGAGCGCCACGACGCCCAGAAGGTCGTCGAGTGGATAGTGCACATAACCGCCGTCCGCGGACTTGAAACCCCGCGGCACCCACCATTGACGAAACAACGCCATCACATGATCGAGGCGCAACGCGCCGCAGGTGCGCATGCTGGCTCGCACCAGCGCCACGAATGGCGCGTACGCGGTGCGCTGCAATTGCCGCGGATCCTGCGGAGGAATGCCCCACTCCTGCCCGCCGGGGCCGATCGGATCCGGTGGCGCACCGATGGCAGCGCCGGTGCAGTACAGCGATTGATCGGACCAGGTCTCAGAGCCCGACGCATTCACGCCCACGGCGTAGTCGCCGT
>DASTTJ010000249.1:0-7685 GCA_035760205.1 Steroidobacteraceae bacterium
TCGAGTCTGGACATGTGGCGCTCGGCATTGGCGATGACGAAATGCTGCCCAACAACCTGGTCTTCAGTGGCTTCGTGCGCCGTGGTCTGCGGCTCGAGGCGAGCGGGCTCGACGAACGCTTGAACGCACAGGCTTTTACACTGCATACGGACCCGGTCACGAGTTTTGATGCAAAGCTGGCGCCGTACGATACCGGCTCGAGCGTGTTAGGCGCGCATACGGATATCGCGCCGTTTGCCCGCCATCCCGAGGCGCTGATGCTCAGCGCGAGCTGGCTCGACGGCGACAGCGATCTCGGCGGCGTCGGGATTCTCATGCCGGAGCTCGACTCCGAGGTGCCGCTCACCGTCGGTGGCAGCGCCTGGACGGTCGCCCTCGACAGTTTCAGCCTCGGGCGTTCGTTGTGGCTTCACGGCGCATACGCGAAGTCGCGTTTTGATGCCGACGGCGAACAATACGGCGAGCCCGCGCGTGACGACGATGCGCAACGTGCCGTGGTGCAGCTCGCCTCGGGCGGTTCGCTCTTGACCGCGATGTTCGACCAATGGTCGGTCGGTTATGAGCGTCGCCGTGTGGGTGCGCATTTCTTCTCGCTCGGCAATCTCATGCTTCCGGGCGATCTCGATCTGCAGCAGGTGCATGCATCGATGTACACGCATGGCTTCGGGCTCGAGATGCAGGCGCTCGACCAGCACACCGACGTGGATGACGATCCGCTGCGCCCGCGTGTGGACAGCGACCAGCAGCGGTTCCACCTGAGTTACACCCCGCCCACCGTGGACCCGGCGGCAAGCCCGTGGAAGTGGTTAGGCGTACCGTCCTTGAGCGCAGGCTACGAAGCAACGTCCAATACCCAGCGGGCATCCGATCTGCTGATTGCCGGCTACGACCTTGATAACCGGCAGCGCACTGTGTCCGGCGAGGTGTCCTTTTCGCACACCCGATTCACGCTCGGGCTCAACGCTCAACGCATCGACCGGGACGATCGTTCGCAGGCGCTGATCGTCGATGACTTCGTGCTCTACGCGCCGCCACCCGATTCCCGCGAGACGCTGTGGGGCCTGAGCCTCGGTTGGTATGTCAGCGACCGATTCACGATTGCTCCGCAATGGCAGCGCTCGCGGCTGCGCGATTTGCCTGACGGTGCCAGCACCGACAACGACCTCTGGTCGTTGCAGGTGCAGGCGAGCGTGATTCCCGAGGTGCTCTCGGTGCAATTCGGCTGGAGCGACTCGAACGACGCGCAACGTTTCTTTGAACTGCCACAGGACAGTCAACGACTCAGTAGCAGCAGCGGGACGCTGGACATCAGCTACCGCATGCGCACGCCGAACGCGTTCTGGCCAGGCATCAACTGGTATCTGCGAGGCGCCTACGGGCGCACCGCGTTGAACACCTCCGCGTTCGCACAGGCGGACAGTCAGTGGCAGGCACAGCTGTCGTTCGAGCTCAACTGGCAGAAGGCACCGTGAACATGCGCACCTGCATCACCGTCATCGTCGCGTTATTCGCAGTGCACAGCGCGCCTGTGCTCGCGCAGGTCACGCAGGTGCGCAGCGCCCCGGCGCGCACCGTGGTCGTCACCGGCCAGGACCAGACGCTCAATGTCACCTGGGTGATCAGCACTGCTGCCACGCACACCACCGGTGCGCAGTCCGCGTTCGGGGAATTCGTGAACGCCAGCACCGGCGCGACGCTCGACGACGGCAATCGAGTGACCATCGGCGCGCCCGCCGGAACCGGTCCACTCATGTTTCTCGAGACCGTGACGATCAGCGCCACGCAGGTTGCGGCCTGGCGAAGCCAGGGCGTGCGGCTGGTGGGATATCGGCGAGCTTTCTCTTCTGCGGGAGGCCCGACCGTGACGGGCCAGTGGCTCATCGACCTGCGCGCAGCCGGTCTCGAAGGCGCGCGAGAAGCGCCTGGTGGAGAGTTGCTGGTGCAGCGCGTCGATCTCGATTTCAGTACCGGCGCGCGAATCGCGGTGGTGGAACGCGGCGCAAGCCTTGCCGCTCGCGTGGCGATTTCCTATT
Source organism: Steroidobacteraceae bacterium (assembly GCA_035760205.1). GTDB lineage: Bacteria > Pseudomonadota > Gammaproteobacteria > Steroidobacterales > Steroidobacteraceae > CADEED01. Next base: position 2,034 of record DASTTJ010000249.1, read on the forward strand.
CCGGAACCGGCACGTTGCGAGCCCGCTGGGAAATCGCCGATCCGGCAAGCCAGGGGTCACCCATGTTCCGTCTGCTGGCGTTGGTGCGCGAGCCACTGGGCGGTGGCCAGATCGCGAACCTGAAGTATTCCGCGTTGCCCACGCAGATGAGTGGCCGCTACTTGCTGCGTTTCTGCATCGAGGCCGACAACGTGCCGAGCGCGCAGTGTGCCGACACCGCGACGACGGTGCAGGCTATCTACCAGGTGCTGCCGGGTGAATCGGCCGCCATCATTCGCGGCGTCTCTCCCGCCAACCAGGATCTGAGCGCGAGCGAGCCTTTCCGCTGGCCCGCTTTCGGTGGAACCACGACTTACCAGTTACAGATCTTCAGGCCCGTGACCGTCCCGGACGGTGAACCTGAATTCGTGACCGGCCTTCTGCTGCCCGGAACGGTGTCCTCGGCGCCGCTCAGCGAACTCACGCGCCGTAAGCTTGATCCTGGCCAGCGATATCTCTGGCGTGTCACCGCGCACGACATCGACGGACGGCTCATCGCCCGCAGTGAGCTCGAGCCTTTCGTGTTCCGGCCATGACACTCCCTGACGAAGCCCAGTCCCGCCAGTGGCTCGAGCAGATCGCGCTCGGACGCGAAGCGGCGCTCGAGCAGTTCTATCGCCACTACCACGGCCAGGTGTTTCAGTTTGCGCGGCGGCTGGTGAGCAACGATGCCGACGCGGCGGAACTCGCCAACGAGACCATGATGGAAGTCTGGCGCGCCGCGGCGCGCTTCGCGGGCGAGTCGCGTGTGCGCACCTGGTTGTTCGGCATCGTCAACCACCGCGCCATCGATCTGCTGCGCCGCCGCCGCCGCCGCCATGAACACGCTGATGAATTGACTGATGTTGCCGATGAGGCTCCCGCGTGCAATCTCAGTGACGTCATCGGCGGCGCCCAGGATGCACGCCACGTGCGTGATTGCGTGCAACAGCTCCCCGAACGCCAGAAGGCCGTGGTGCATCTCGCGTTCTTCGAAGAGCTGTCATATCCGGAAGTGGCGCAGGTGCTCGATGTTCCGATCGGAACCATCAAGACCCGCGTCATGCATGCGAAGCAGCGATTGCAGCACTGCCTCGCCAGCCTGTTTGCCCCGTTGCGAGGCCTGGCATGAACTCGCTCATCCCCTGGTATCTCAACGGCACGCTGTCGGAAACCGAGCGCGCGCAGGTCGAGTCCCTGCTGCGCGATTCGCCGGATGCCGAATCGGAATTGCAATTGTGGCGTGCGGTACAGCAGGACGCGCGCACTCAATCGATCTCGCAGCCAGGCGTCGATTTCGGCTGGCAGCGTTTGCGGCGCGATCTGAAACGCGAGCAGCGACGCGGCTCGCAGCAGACGTGGCGTCTGGCCGCGGCCGCAAGCGTTCTCATGATCGTGGGATTGCAGACGGCGATCCTGATGCGGCAGGACAGTGGCACTCGATACGAGCCGCTGTCGGGCACGCTTGCGATTCCGGCAAACGCCTGGCGCGTTCAGGTGCGCTTCGCGGAATCCGCCGCGATGACCGACATCAACGCGCTGCTGCTGCGTCTCGACGCGCGCGTCATCGGCGGTCCATCGGCTCTTGGAATCTACGAGCTCGCATTGCCGCGAGAAGCAGCCGCGGACGCGCAGGCGCTGCGCGCCCGGCTCGCCGCCGAGCCGCTGTTATTGCAGGTGGTCGTAGTGCCATGAACGCCGCCGCTGGATTGAGCCCCTTCATCACCTTATGCCTGCTGTTCACGGCAGGTGCGCATGCGCAGAGCAGCGATTCCACGGCAAAACCCCAACGCCCTTCCGGCACGCTGACCACGACGCCGCGTCCTCCACCGCCGCCGGAAAAAACCGGCGTTCTGGTCACGCCGCCCCGCACGCCACCGCAGCCAACGGCAACGCCGCCGCCGCCTCCTCCCCGCACGCCGCCGCCGCTGGAGCGCGAGACAGCAGCGCCGCCTGACAATCCGGAACCACCCGCGCCCGAGCGGGAGACTGCACCCACGTCGCCCACTTCCACCGGCCCGGCCAGCCTTTCGATCGCAGAAGCGCCGGCGGCCAAGGCAGCGGCCACCCTGCGACGCGAACTGCTGGTCGCATCGAAGGATGTCGGCGAGGCGGATCAGCAGCGCGCGTGGATGCAGTCGCAAGGCGCCACGCTCGTTCGCCGCCGCACGCTCGCGAATCTCGGATGGGTCATCACCGTCTATCGACTCGCACCCGAGGCCGTGCCGGCCGCGATCACTACGGCGCTCTTGCAGCAGTGGCCCGATGCGATGCCCGAAAGCAATCAGCGTTACCTGGGGCTGCAAGGCAACGCGTCCACGGCGCCAGTGGAATACGCCGGCAGATTGATCCGTTGGCCGGCCGCGGGCTGTGGGCGCAAGCCGCGAATCGCGATGCTCGATGGGCCGGTCAAGGAAGGGCTGCCGGAGTTTGCCGCAAGCAAGTTGACGTCGGTGACGTTCACCCCCGCGGGTTCAAGGACTAACTACCACCACGGAACGGCAGTGGCCGCGGTGCTGGTGAGCAAGAACGCTCCGCAAGGCCTGTTGCCGCAGGCGGAGCTGATGGTCGGGGTCGTGATGGTGGAAGAGGATGGCAAGCCATACACCACCACGGAGTGGATCCTGCGCGGCCTCGACTGGGTCGTGGGATTGTCGCCGTCTCCTGCCGCGCTGAATCTGAGCTTTGGAGGTCCACCGAGTGGGCAGCTGGCGCGCGCGATTGAGCGCGTCCTTGCCGTGACCCGCGTCGTCGCCGCCGCCGGCAATGATGGCCGGAACGCGGCCATGTTTCCCGCCAGCCATCCGGGCGTCATCGGCGTCAGCGCCGTCGACGCACGCGAACGCCGGTGGCCCGAGGCGAACACGGGGGACCATGTCGCCATTGCCGCACCCGGCGTCGAGGTTTGGACACTCGATGGAGCGGGAAACGGTTACTACGCCAACGGCACCTCGTTTGCGACCGCCTTCGTCACTGCCGCGATTGCGCTTTCCGCACCGACGCAGGCGCAACTGGCCGGCTGGTTGCCTCGCCACGCCCGCGATGTCGGCGCTCCCCGCCGCGATCCCGAATACGGCTACGGCGTACTCACTCTCAACGAAGGATGTTCCTCATGAACAAGATGCGTATTTCCACGGTTCACATCCTGTTGCTGGGCGTTCTCGTGGCAGGCCTTGCCCCCACAGCGCACGCGTTGAAGCTCGAAGGCTTCAAGCTCAGCCAGCCGCAGGACGGCATCCCGCTGCCGGAAGTCCGGGTGAATTTCGATCGCACCGCGGACACCTGGAATCAGGTGACTGGCGACGATGTCGTCGTAAAGGTGGACTACGAGATCGAAGTCAAATCCGTATACGCGCTGGCGGCCGGGTCGAAGATCTCCATGAGTCTCGACAATATGCACGGGCAGGTGCAGCTTCAATCCACCAACAACCACTACGGCGAGGTGCATTCCGGGACCATTACGCTGCGCCGCTCGGGTAACGCAACCAACGAGATAAAGGCCGCGGCACTGTCCCACTGTCAGTCGATCCGGAAAAAGCACGGCAAACCCTCCAAAGAGCATCGCATCGGAAAGCGCTTTTGGTTGTCAGCCCGGGCTAACGCGTCGAATGTCGGTCCCCTGTACAGCGGAGATAGCGCCACGCGGCAACTCGGCATCGACATCATCCTGATCTGCAACGAAGACCCAGGCTGGCAGGATCCGTCCCAGGTATTGCCTTCCGGCATCGCCATCGACCGCGGTCCCTTCAAGCCGGAAAAGCTCGAACTGTTCCTGACTACCTACCCGAACCAAGTCACGCACCCGGCGCCCGGTGCCAGTTGCAAGAAGCTGTACGTCAAGGTGCGCATCGAGGCCAACAGGGAAGGTGTCGCGAGCTACAAGCTGTGGCGGAAGCCCGGCGAAACACGCAGCGGCATGCCGATGACGAAATTTCACAACAGTGGTCCATTCAAGGGGCGCTTCATCGCCGAAGACGTATTCGTGGATACTTTCGACTCCACCACCTACGTTCAGTACATGGCCGAAATGGGCGGCACGTTCGGCCTCTCGACGCCCTGGAAAGACATACACATCGTCTGTTCGAGCAGCGGCGGCCTGAGTGGCGCCGCGCCACCCGGGGGTGGCCCCGAGCCAACTGCGCCCGGCCGACTGAAGGCGCCTTCGACGACACCCCCGCCGCCCCCGGTGCCGCCAGTCAAGAAGACGCCGCAACGCGCGCCCACCGGATGATTTGAACCGCCGCGACGCGGGCGCCGACTCAAGGTTGGCCAAACCCAACCTTCAGGAGATCGACATGACTTCCGCACTCAGGAACGCGCTGATGACTTCCGCCGCCGCCATTTGCGTCTCGACGCTTGCGGCCTGTGGAGGCGGCGGAGGTGGCGGTGCCCTGGCGGGCAACGCCCCGCCCGCCGCGGCGCCCGTCCTGCCCGCCGCACCGACCGCGAATCTCGCCATCTCGACCAAACTACTCACGTTCAGCTGGACGCCGGTTGCCGGCGCCACCAGTTACCGGCTCATGCGCAACGCTGACGGCATGTCCGGCTTCACCCAGGCCGGCGCAGATCTGGGCTCGGCAGCGACGAGCGCGACACTCGAAGTGCCCGTGCATCTCATCGACTGGGTCAATGCGCGATATCAGATTCACGCCTGCAACGCCGTGGGCTGCACGCCGTCGGCGGATATGTCGTCGATGAGCGGATACCTGCAGGCGGCGGGATATTTCAAGGCGTCCAACCCCGGCGCCGCCGACAACTTCGGTCGCGCTGTTGCGCTGAGCCGGGACGGCAACACGCTGGCCGTGGGCGCCATGAGCGAGGACAGCGCCGCGCAGTCCATCGACGGCGATCAGGCCGACGATTCAGCGGGCTCCGCCGGAGCCGTGTACGTGTTCACGCGTTCGCCAAACTCACCCTGGGTGCAGCAGGCCTATGTGAAGCCCGCCAATGGCGAGACCAACGACGCATTCGGCTACACACTGGCGCTCAGCGCCGACGGAAACACCCTGGTGGTCAGCGCCCCCGGTGAAGACAGCTTCGCCGTGGGCGTGAACGGCAATGGACTCGACAACACCGCCAGTCAGGCCGGGGCCGCCTACGTCTTCGTCCGCAGCGCCGCCACGTGGAGCCAGCAGGCTTATCTCAAGGCGTCGAATACCGAAGCCGACGACTACTTCGGTTACGACATCACGGTGAGCGCGGACGGCAACACGGTCGCGGTAGGTGCGCCCGGTGAAGACAGCAGCGCGGACGGCATCGACGGCCAGCAGCTCGGCAATGCGGCTGCGCAGGCTGGCGCTGTCTATCTATTTACGCGCAGTGGTGCCGCGTGGTCGCAGAGCGCTTACGTCAAGTCTTCCTTCTCCGGAAGCACACACATGTTCGGCCGCAATCTGCGGTTGAATGCAACGGGCAATGTGCTGCTTGTCGGCGCCACCGGCGAGGGCAGCGGCGCGACGGGTGTCAATGGAGTGCAAACCAACAACAATCGGCCGGACTCCGGCGCGGCCTATGTGTTTCGGACAAGCAATGGTGTCTGGAGCCAGGACGCTTACCTCAAGGCTTCGCGCGCGATCAGCGGCCTCGAATTCGGCGGCGCGGTGGCCGTGAGCGGCGACGGCAACACCATCGCCG
>DASTTJ010000250.1:0-11252 GCA_035760205.1 Steroidobacteraceae bacterium
CGTTGATGGTGATCGATTGCGCGAAAGGCGTCGAGGAGCGCACGATCAAGCTCATGGAGGTCTGCCGGCTGCGCGACACGCCGATCATGACGTTCATCAACAAGCTCGATCGCGAAGGCCGGCCGCCCATCGAGCTGCTCGACGAAATCGAGAGCGTCCTCAAGATCCGTACCGCGCCCGTTACCTGGCCCATCGGCATGGGACGCGATCTGGCCGGTGTGTATCACCTGCTCGAAGACCGCATCTATGTATACGAGGCGGCAGCGCGCGGCGAGCGCGGCACCAATCGCACCATCGACGGACTGCACAGCGCGGAGGGGCGCGAATTCCTCGGGGACCGTGCGGCGCGTTTCGATGACGAGATCGAGCTGGTCCGCGGCGGCACCGCTGAATTCAACCTGGATGCGTATCTCGATGGCCGGCAGTCGCCGGTGTTCTTCGGTTCGGCGATCTCCAATTTCGGTGTGGAGGAGTTGCTGGCGCACTTTTCGCGCCACGCGCCGGCTCCATTGCCGCGCGCCAGCGTGCAGCGCGAGGTGGCGAGCGACGAAGAAGAGCTCACCGGCTTCGTGTTCAAGATCCAGGCAAACATGGATCCGCAGCATCGCGATCGCATCGCATTCATGCGGTTGTGCTCGGGCAAATACACGCGTGGCATGCGCATGTACCACGTGCGGCTCGACAAGGAGATGCGCATCGCCGACGCACTCACGTTCATGGCCTCCGATCGCAGCGCCGCCGATGAAGCTTTCGCCGGTGACATCATCGGCTTGCACAACCATGGCACCATCAACATCGGAGACACCTTCACCGAAGGCGAGAAGCTCGCCTTCACCGGTATCCCCAACTTCGCGCCGGAAATGTTCCGCCGTGCGGTGCTCAAGGACCCCCTGAAGATGAAGGCGTTGGCCAAGGGCCTGGGGCAGTTGTGCGAGGAGGGCGCCACGCAGCTGTTCAAACCGCTGCGCAACAACGACATGATCCTGGGCGCCGTGGGGCAACTGCAGTTCGAAGTCGTCGCTTTCCGCCTGCAGGACGAATACGCCGTCGCCAGCGTGTTCGAGACCATCGCGGTGCATACCGCGCGCTGGATTTACTGCGAGGACGAAAAGCACCTCGATGAATTTCGCACCAAGGCCTACGACCATCTCGCCGTGGATCACTCCGGCGCGCTCGTGTACCTCGCACCCTCTCGCGTGAATCTCGAACTCACGATCGAGCGCTGGCCAAAGATCACTTTCCGGGCGACGCGCGAATCCCAATAAATGGGGACACTCCCCATTTCCTAGCAAATGGGGCCGCACCTCGGCCCGCCCGCAGCCCGTGCCGCAAGAGCCAAGCAGCGTCGACGCAGCGACGCGCAACAGGTCATTGGCTGTTCGCGACACGGGTGCGGGCGACTGGCAACAGCAATGCCATCAGCGCTACCAGCAGCCAAAGGTCGAGCGCGCCGGTGCCGCCGCTTTTCGAACCCTGCCTCACCACCTTCACCGGCGCCGTCCCATCGCGCACGCGTTGCTCGAAGTCGGTGAGCTCGCGGCTGAAGTTGGCGATGAGTTGTCCGGTCGCCTGTTCAAATCCGGTCGTGCTCTGCGCGAGTGAATGGCGTTCGGCGTCGACCGCTGTCACGTTGCCCTTCAGCGCGCTGGTGCCGCCGGCACGCATTACCAGTGCGCGGCTCTTCGGATCGATGACCGCCACGTCGAGCAGCGTGTGGGTTTCGTTGCGGTCGCCGCGCACGAAGTAGGCGCCCACGATCGTGAAATAGGCGAGTGACCTGTCGTTCTGGAACGAATTCTGGATCTGGTCATACGACACGAGCGCAAACAGGTCGAAGTGATAGAGCCGTGCAAGTTGCTCGATCTGCATGAGGCCGTCGCCTTTGCCCGCGTGCAGGTAGTAGTCGGGCACGATGACGATCTCGCTGACGTAGGGCAGCGAGCGGAAGTGTTGGCGCAGCGCGTCCAGAACCTTCTCGCGGTCGATGGCTCCCGGCTGAAAGCTGCGCGGGCCGTTGCCGCTCGGCAGAAAGCTGACCGCCACACGGATGGGCAGGCGAAGTTCCGGCTGCGCGTCCTGCGCGGGCACTTTGCCGTCGGTGTACAAAAAGTCGACCAGCGGAGTCGACGACTGCTGTTCGCGACCGAAATGCAGGTCGTTGAACAGCCAGGTACAGCCGCCGAGCGAGAGCGAGAACGCCGCCACTCCCAGCAGTTTCAGGGTTCGCGAGTGTCTGCGCATGAATCTGCCCACTTGGTGACTCCTCAATTGAACGATGCTCAATTATTAGCAGATAATTGAACAACGCTCAATAAGACCGTAGACTGCGCCGCCACAGGTCCGGAGAAACATGGGTCGACGCAACGAACACAGCCGGGAGGAGCTGAAGGCTCTCGCTTTGCGCGCCGCCGGCGACATCGTCGCCGAACACGGCGCGGTGGCGCTGTCCATGCGCGAGGTCGCGCGCCGCATCGGCTACACCGTCGGCGCCCTGTATCTCGTGTTCACCAATCTCGACGACCTCATCGTGCACCTGAACGAGCAGACCATCCTGGAGCTGCGCACTTCGCTCGAGAGAATTCGCGGCCGGACCCATCAGCCCGCGCAGAATCTGCGCCTGCTGGTCGCCGCGTACCTGGGCTTCGCGCTTCTGCATACGGCGCGGTGGCGGCTGGTGTTCGAGCATCGGTTGCCCGACGGGCAGAAGGCGCCGCCCACATACGCGGGCCACACCGCGGCCATCTTCTCGCTGGTGGGCGATCGGCTGCGCGAAGCTGGAATCACGCAGGATGCGGCCGCGACCGCGGAGCTTGCGACCGCTTTGTGGAGCGGGGCGCACGGCATCTGCATGCTCGCGGTCACCGGCAAACTGCAGGTGGCGACGCAGGCATCCGTTCAGCGCCTGCTAGATGTCCTGCTCGATCGCTTCCTGGAACGGGGTCAGACCTCCGTAGCGCGTCCCGCAAGAAAGCGGTCATCTTGAGGTCCGGCACCTTTTGCTAAGAAATGGGGACTGTCCCCATACTCACCTATGCGTGAATTCATCAAGAACCGTCCGGTATTCTCCTGGGCGTTGTACGACTGGGCGAACTCCGCGTTCGCCACGACGGTCATGGCCGGCTTCTTCCCGGTGTTCTTCCAGAAGTTCTGGAGCACGGGGGTGGCATCCACCGTGACCACTTCGCGTCTCGGTTATGCCAACGCGGCTGCCGGCCTCGCCATCGCGCTGCTCGCACCCGTACTCGGCGCGATCGGCGATCGCGGCGGACGTCGCAAGCAGTTCCTGCTCGTCTGGACGTTGTTAGGCGTTGGCGCCACGGGCGCCTTGTACTTCGTCGGCCAGGGCGAGTGGATGCCTGCCGCCTTGCTGTTCGTGCTCGGTACCATGGGCTTCAACGGCGGCGTGGTGTTCAACGATTCGCTGTTGCTCGATGTGGCCAAGCCCGCCGAGCTCGACCGCGTCTCCGCTTTCGGTTACTCGCTCGGCTATCTCGGTGGCGGCTTGTTGTTTCTCATCAACGTGCTCATGGTCAGCAAACCCGCCTGGTTCGGTCTCGCGGACGCCTCGCAAGCCGTGCGCGTCTCCTTCCTCACCGTCGCCGTCTGGTGGCTGGTGTTCACGATTCCACTGATGCGCGGCGTCAGGGAGCCGCAGCGCGGACCTCACCTCGGCTTCATCGACGCGATCCGCGTGGGTTTTCGCGAGCTCGCAGCCACGATCTCGCATGTGCGTCAGTTCCGCACCGTCGTGATGTTCCTGCTGGCGTATTGGTTCTACATCGACGGCGTCAACACCATCATCAAGATGGCGGTGAACTACGGCGTGTCACTCGGGCTCGACACTAACAGCCTGCTCACGGCCTTGCTGGTCACGCAGTTCGTGGGGTTCCCGGCGGCGCTCTTCTTCGGTTATCTCGGTGATCGCATCGGGCCCAAGCGCGGCATTCTCATCGGCCTCGCGGTTTATGCCGGCATCACCGTGTACGCGTACTTCCTCGATTCGGTGGGCGAGTTCTACGCGCTCGCGGTCACCGTCGGCCTCGTGCAAGGCGGTGTGCAAAGCCTGTCGCGTTCCCTGTTCGGCCGCCTGGTTCCGGAGGGCAAGAGTGCGGAGTTCTTCGGCTTCTACAACATGATGGGCAAGTTCGCCACGGTGCTCGGGCCGCTGCTCATCGCCATCGTCGCGGGCGTCACGCACAACGAGCGCGCCTCGATCGTCTCGCTGGTGTTGTTGTTCGTGGTCGGTGGCGTGTTGCTGTGGCGCGTGCCATTCACAAAGCGAGACTCCTGACCTCGCGTTCGAAGGCCACGATGTCCTGATGGCTGCCGTCGCGTCCGAATCGCAGCCGCGTGTAGTGCGTGGCCAACGCATGGATGCGTGCCGCCAGATCGGGGCGGTGCTCGCCGACCCGTCGTGCGTATTCCATGGGTCCTTCCGCCGGCGCGCGCGCCGGCGCGACGCGCGCGAGCTTGCGCGTTGCGCGAATCCACGCGCGGCCGATACGATCCGGCCGGATACGTGCTACGCCGCGCCGCAACGTCAGGCTTATCCAGGCGATCCACAGCAAAAGCGCGCCGGCAAACGCCCAGCCCAGGTGTTGCCAGGATGGCGAATCGATCCCCAGCGCACGCAGCATGTTGAGCTGCGCGCGCTCATTGAATTCCACGACCCGTTGCTGCCACCACTGGTTGGCGCCGTCCCACAAATGATCGAGGCGCCTCAACATTGCGCTGTTGTGCAGGAAAGTGCTGGTGGCCGGCAATGACTCTGGCAGCAGATCGAAGATGCCGCGGGTCAGCCGCTCCGGCGCGACGACGGCCGTCGGATCGATGCGCGTCCAGCCTGACTCCTCGAGCCAGACCTCGGTCCAGGCATGCGCATCCGACTGCCGCACGATGATGTATCCACCAGCCGGATTCCATTCGCCGCCGAGGTAGCCGGTTACGACACGCGCCGGAACGCCGGCAGCGCGCATCATCATCGCGTACGACGACGCGAAGTGACCGCAGAACCCTTTCTTGCTGTCGAACAGCGTGGTGTCCACAGAGTCGAGCGTGGTGAAGCCGGGTTCCAGCGTGTATTCGAGGCCGTTTTCACGAAACCAGGCGAGCACCGCGCGCGAAAACTCCGCGTCGCTGCCGGCGCGCGCGCGAAGGTCGAGCGCCAGCGCTCGGGCACGTGGATTGCGATCCAGGGGAAGCGTGGTCTCGTAGCGGCGCCCCAGGTCTGTCAGCGAACCGGAGTCGCGGGTGGACAGGTGCGACTCGGCGTCATAACTCACTGTGCCGGTGATCGGATCGTTTACCGAGAGCTGCCGGTCCTGCGGCGACAGGAAAGCATCGCGCCTCGAAACCCTGGCGACGGTGTCGAGCGAGAACAGCCAGGGTTGATGCGTGGGTTCGAGAGTCACGCGATAGCGGACGGGCGGGCCCAGCATCTCGATGTGCGATGCCCTGTAGAGCTTCGACCGGTCCCGGCGCCAGGTGAACCCGTCGAAATCGTTGAGCACCGGACCGCGCCAGTACAACGCTGATTGCGCCAGCGGCGGGCCTTCGAAGCGTACGCGGAATACCGGGTCGTATTCGTTCGCCAATTTGCTGATGCTGCCCGGCGACATCTCATCCGACAGGCCGGTGGTCGCCTGCTGGCCGCGCTGCAATGCCCAGAACTGACCGCCAAATCGTGGAAACACGAGGAAACACACAGCGGCCAACGGAATTGACATGGCCAACGCACGTCCCGACAGCCGCAGCGCCGCCCGAGGCGCCAGTGCGCCACTGCGATCGGCAATGAGGGCGATCGCGGCGCAGGCGCCCCATACGGCGAGTAGATAGAGTGGCGCGCGCGCCAGCGACTGCGTGGCGAGCGCCGAGGCGAGCAGCATGAACAGCGCCACGCCGATGACGATGCCTTCGTCGCGGCGAGAGCGCGACTCCACCAGCTTGAGCGCGCCCATCACCAGCAGAAGGGCGGTGCCGGCGGCGAGCCCGTTGAGCGTTTGAAAACTCGCCGCCACGGCGATCACCAGCGCCGCGGTGATGCCGCCCAGCAGGAAGCGCATGCCGGCGAACGGTTTGAGCGAAGCGACGTGGCCTCGCGCCACGAGGATGCGCCAGGCCGCCGCGGCAAGCGCGATGGCGACACACCAGGCAGGCGCGTCCGCGGCGACCAGCAGCACGCTGGCAACGAACACCAGCGTGGCGGCGGTCGTGGTGCGTGGTGAGGGGATCACCAGCTCTCTCCGGTTCCGAACAGCGCAAGCCCGTTGAGGCAACGGGTGCGGTGTTCGTTGCCACCGTCCGGCGGCAGCATCTGGTCTCCGAGCCGCACGCCGAAGCGTTCACCTCGCGCATGCGCGCCGACGATCCAAGCCGAAAGTTGTTCGAGGCGTTGCTCGAGATCCGCGCCGGGCACCGCGGCCAGATCGAACAACCGATGATGGGCAGCGGGTGATTGATAGGTCTTCACCAAAAGGCCGCGGCCGCGTGCGTACGCGCCCCAGGCTACCTGGCGCGGCGAATCGCCACTGCGAAATTCACGAAGGCCGGCCCACTCTTCATCTCCGACGCGATGCACCGCGGGCGCATTGCCGCCGCTCGCGGCCTCGGGTGGCGTTTCGTGGCGTCCGCGCGGCACCGGCCAGGCGAGGAGGCCGACCTTGATGTGCACGTAGGTCCATGCACGGAACAAGCCGAATGGAAATGTCGTGGACAGCGTGATGCGATCGACGGCCACGCGCCCACGGCGCTCGAGTGATAGCCCGATGTCAGCGCGTGCCGAGCCGCCGGCGGGCAGGTCCACTGCCGCACGCGGACTGCCTGCGACTTCGCATTCCATCCCCAGGCGCGCGGTGTCGGCGGAGTTGTCCAGAGTCACCAGCAGGCGGCCGTGTTCGCCCACGAACGCGTCCACGCTGGCGATGGCGCGCAGCGTCACACCCACCAGGTTCCGGTGCGTCAGATGCATCGCGATCATCCCGAAGCCGCTGAGCAGGAAAGTGATCAGCATCGCGATACTGTTCGCGTAGTTCAGGCCGGCGAGCAGCATCACCAGCAGCAGGGCCGCGAACGCGAGTCCCGCGCGCGTGGGCAGGATGTAGACACGGCGCGAGTTGATGACGATCGGCAGCCGGTCGTCGCCCTGGCGCCGACGCGCCCAGGTGCCCAGGCGACGACGCAGATTCGCCTTGAGGGTGCCGGATACTTCTCGCACCGCGGCAGACATGGCGCGCGTTATACCGGAACCGGGACGCCGCGCTTGAGCTCGGCGATGAACGCGGCGTGATCGATGGCGGTGGCAACGCCGGCGCGCTCCAACCGGTGTGTGGCCACGGGCGCGAATACGGCCTGCACGTCTTCGGGGATCACCATGTCGCGGCCCGCCAGCATCGCCCAGGCGCGCGCCGCGCGCACCAGGCCCTGACCGGCGCGGGGGCTCAGGCCCAACAACACATCGGTACGCTGGCGCGTGCTGGCGATCAGCGTCTGCACGTATTCGAGCAGCGCAGGCGCCACGTGCACGCGTTGCGCGGCGGCCTGCAGCTCGCGCACGCCGTCGGGATTGAGCGCGGGCGTCATGCCCGCGAGCAGATCTCGCCGGTCGCCTTCGGCGAGCAACGCCCGTTCGTTGGCGGCGTCCGGATAACCCAGCGAAATTCGCATCAGGAATCGGTCGAGTTGCGATTCCGGCAACCGGAAAGTGCCGAGCTGCTCGAAGGGATTCTGAGTGGCGACGACGAAGAACGGATCCGGCAGACGGTAGGTGGTCACATCGACGCTGACCTGGCGCTCTTCCATGGCTTCGAGCAGGGCGCTCTGCGTCTTCGGGCTGGCGCGGTTCACTTCATCGGCCAGCAGGAGCTGCGTGAACATCGGTCCTTTCTTGAAAGAGAAACCGCCGCTGGCTGCATCGAATATCGACACACCGATGATGTCCGCGGGCAGCAGGTCGCTGGTGAACTGCACGCGTTGCCAGGCGAGTCCCAGCACCTGAGCGAGGGCATGGGCCAGCGTCGTTTTGCCGACGCCGGGTACATCCTCGATGAGCAAATGCCCGCGGGCCAGCAGGCAGGCCAGTGCCAGTCGCACGGCCTCGGGTTTTCCGAGGATGACGCGGTCGAGCGCCGCCAATGCGGCGGTGATTGCGGGATTCACCGCGGTGCTGGGTGGGTTCACGACCGGACTATAGCCTGCACTGGCGCCGTTTATTCGTGACGCTGCTTCAGCTTCCGCTTCCGCCCAGGCGTCGCACGCGTTCGAGCTGTTTACCCATGCTGTCGTTCTGCCCGAGGAGTTCGGCGAGTTTAGCCCGGTCGGCTTCGACCAGCGCAGGCTTGGCATTCCTCACGAAACTCTCGTTGTCGAGCTTGCCACGCAACTTGCCGATATCGGATGCATTTTTCCCGATGACTTTGGTGAGCCGGTCGATCTCGGCGGCGGCGTCGATGAGCCCGGCCAGGGGCACCAGCAGCGTGGTGCCCACCACCATGGCGCTGGCCGAGACGGGCTCGGCATCACCGGTATGGAGAACTTTCAGACTCTCTAGGCCTGCCAGGCGATGTAGATAGTGCGCGTGGGTGCCGATGAGGAGCTGCGCTGGTTCGTCGGCATCGCGGACCAAAAGCGGGATCTTGCGCGAGGGCGCAATGTTCATCTCGCCGCGGATCTGGCGCACCTTGAGGATGAATTCCTTGAGCAGGTTCACCTGCGTCTCCGCGTCCGTGTCGCGCGCGTAATCGCTGGCGGCCGGGTAGGCAGCGAGCATCACCGAGTCCACGCTCTTCTGGTTGGCCCGCGTGTTCTGCGCGGAGAGCAGAGGCGCCGCCAGCGGGCGCACGCGCTGCCAGATTTCTTCGGTGATGAACGGCATCATCGGATGCAGCGCGCGCAGCAGCGCCTCGAGCACCGTCACCAGCGTGCGGCGAGTGCCGCGTTTCTGTGCCTCGGTGGTGTTCTCGCCCTGCAGCACCGGCTTGGTGAGTTCGAGGTACCAATCGCAGAATTCGTACCACGTGAACTCGTATAACGCGGTTGCCGCGAAATCGAAGCGGTATTCCCGGAGCGAACTATCTACTTGCGCGAGCGTGGCGGCGAAGCGCGAGACGATCCAGCGGTCGGCTACGGAGGGTTCTGCGGCGCCGGAAAGATCTGCCTGGCCCGCGTCACCCTCCACCGTCATCAGCACGAAGCGCGCGCCATTCCACAGCTTGTTGCAGAAGTTGCGATAACCGCCGACGCGCCCGAGTTCGAAATTGATGTCGCGCGACGGACCGGCCAGCGCGGCGAAAGTGAAGCGCAGCGCATCTGTGCCGAAGGGAGCGATGCCTTCCGGGAATTGTTTGCGCGTCGCCTTTTCGATCTTGTCCTTCAGATGGGGTTGCATGAGGCCGCTGGTGCGCTTGGAGACGAGCGCATCGAGGCCGATTCCGTCGATGAGATCGATGGGATCGATGATGTTGCCCTTGGCCTTCGACATCTTGTCGCCGTTTTCATCACGGATGAGTCCGGTGATGTAGACGTCCTTGAACGGCACGTCACCCATGAACTTCATGCCCATCATGATCATTCTGGCGACCCAGAAGAAAATGATGTCGAAGCCCGTGACCAGCACGCTCGTCGGGTAGAACTTGTTGAGAGAAGGTGTGTTGTCGGGCCAGCCGAGCGTTGAGAACGGCCACAGGGCCGACGAGAACCAGGTGTCGAGAACGTCTTCGTCCTGGCGAAGTTTCAGGTCCGGCGCCAGGGAGTGTTTCTTGCGAACCTCGGCTTCATCGCGCCCCACGTAAAACTGTCCGGCCTCGTCGTACCACGCCGGGATGCGATGGCCCCACCAGAGCTGGCGGCTCACGCACCAGTCCTTGATGTTGCGCATCCACTCGTAATAGGTCTTCGACCAGTTGTCGGGCACGAAGCGGATGCGACCGTCTTCCACCGCCTTGAGCGCGGGTTCGGCGAGCGGCGCGATCTTCACGTACCATTGATCGGTGAGATAAGGCTCGATGACCGCGTTGGTCCGGTCGCCACGCGGAACCTTCAGCTTGTGAGGCTCTATCTTCTCGATCAATCCGGCACCTTCCAGTTCGGCAACAATGCTTTTGCGTGCGACGAAGCGGTCCAGGCCGCGGAAGCGCTCGGGGGCGTTCTCGTTGAGCTTCGCGTCCGGCGTGAAGATGTTGACTTGCGGCAGCGAATGCCGCTGTCCCATTTCGTAGTCGTTGAAGTCGTGCGCCGGCGTGATCTTCACGGCGCCCGAGCCAAAGGCCGCTTCCACGTAGCTGTCGGCGATCACCGGGATGGTGCGTCCCGTGAGCGGCAGTTCGAGCTGCCTGCCGATGAGGGCCTGGTATCGCTCGTCGTCGGGGTTCACGGCCACGGCCGTGTCGCCTAACAAGGTTTCGGGGCGCGTCGTGGCCACGACGACATGACCACCGCCGCCGACAATGGGGTACCGGATGTGCCAGAGCGAGCCTTGTTCCTCTTCCGATAACACTTCGAGGTCCGACACCGCCGTGAGCAGCACCGGATCCCAGTTCACCAGGCGCTTGCCGCGGTAGATCAGACCTTCGTCGTGCAGCCGAACGAACACTTCGGTGACCGCGCGCGAAAGGTCCGGGTCCATGGTGAACTTGTCGCGCGACCAGTCCACCGAGGTGCCGAGCCGGCGCATCTGGCGCGTGATGGTGCTGCCGGATTCGCCTTTCCATTTCCAGACGCGTTCGATGAAGGCCTCGCGGCCCAGGTCGAGCCGGTGTTTGCCTTCCGCCCCCAGCTGGCGCTCGACCACCATCTGCGTGGCGATGCCGGCGTGATCCGTGCCCGGCTGCCACAGCGCCGAGTCGCCGCGCATGCGGTGCCAGCGGGTGAGGGTGTCCATGAGCGTGTGCTGGAAAGCGTGGCCCATGTGCAGCGTGCCGGTGACGTTCGGCGGCGGCAGCATGATGCAATACGGCTGCCCGTCAGCGGTGGGAGCGAAAGCGCCGGAAGTTTCCCAACGCTCGTAGATCCGGGTCTCGATTTCGCCCGGGGAATAGGCCTTGTCCATGAGGGCGCGAATTATACGGGGGCGAAAAAGGGGACAGATCTATTTATGAGGCAGGCGAGGAATGTCCCCCATTCAGACGTTGTGGGTCTGCGGCTCGATGGCCTTGGCGCGGTAGGCCTTGAACCGCTCGCGGCCCGCCGCCCGAACCTCGGGACGCCCGTCCAGAAACTCCGCGACGCGCGCGAACTTCTCGAAATGTGGCGGTACCGAG
>DASTTJ010000251.1:0-6652 GCA_035760205.1 Steroidobacteraceae bacterium
GTGGTGCGGTCGAACGATCGCACCATGTGGCCGCGGTCGATGCCATAACCGTGGAATGCACCGGCGCCGGTGTAGTCGTTGGTCGATAGCTGCGTGAATGCCGAGGGCAGCTCCGCATCCATCGTGAAGCAGTCGCAACGATCTTCGGCGACGAAATGCACCGCGTCGAGGTCGTAGCTCACCCAGTTGGGCGTACCGCGATTCGGGTTGTACGAAGCGGTGAATTGCTCGTAGCGCACGATGAAGTCGTCGCTCGCGTCCGCATCCGCCGGCTCACCGAATTCGGTGTTGCCCGGGTAGGTGACGCCACTGGCAACTGCCACGCGCGTGGGCAGCGAGTAGGTGGCCGTGGTGCCGTCCGTCGCCGTTGCACGCACGGTGGCGGTGCCAGGCGCCAGCGCACGCAGAACGCCGTTGGCGTCAATGCTGGCGATCGCCGGCGTCTCCGACACCCACGTGATGGTGGTCGGGATTGTGACGTTGCCCGGGCTGCGCAGCGTCGCGAATATCTGGTCTTCGTAACCCACCGGCAGCGCCGGATCGCTGGGTACGCGGCCGCTGAATTGCAGCGAGTTGCCGATCGGGGTCGGCGATTCGGGGTTGCACGCGCCAAAGCTCGACGCGCCCGGCGCCCAGACGCCGTTGGAATCGCGTTGCAGCGACGAGCCCAGCGCCGCATTGGTCTGCGACGCGAGGATATCGGTGGACACCAGCCCGGCCGCGGGACCGGCCATGCCGGTGACCACACCTTCATAAGACAGGAACTCGAGCACCTCACCAACCGAGTTCACCAGCGCGATGCCATCGGGTGAGCCGTTCTGAATGCCGTCGGCGGGATAGTTCACGACGACCACGCCACGCGTGCCGCAACTCACCGGCAACGGACCGCTCAGCGACTGCGTGTTGTAGACCACACCGCCATTGCCGTTGTAGAGCACAACCGAGAAGCCGGTAATGTCCGCTCCCGCAGGACCTTCGATCTCGATGGCCTCACCCGTGTCGGTGCCCAGGTTGTCGTAGTGGATTTCGTTGATGTGGAAGTCGGAGCTCGTCGGCGGCGTAAACGGATTCACGTGCAGTGAGGCGGCGCCCGCGACGCCGTTCGACGCGGTGGCGGAGATGGTGGTGTCGCCTTCGGCGATTGCCGTGGCGACACCGGTGGCGCTCACCGACGCCACGGCCGGATTGCTGCTGGTCCAGGTGAATGCCACGCCGCTGATCGGCGCGTTTGCGACATCGAACGCCGCGGCACCGAAGACGACGCTTCCACCCACAACCACGGTCCCGGCCGACGGGCTCACCGTGACACTAGCTACTTCCGGCGTGGGCGGCGGTGTGCCGTCATCGTTGCAGGCGCCGAAAGTGCTGGCCGCGGGGCCGTTCCAAGTGCCATCGGCATTCCGCGCCAGCGATTCGCCGATCGGGCCATTGCCGTTCTGCAACACGCCGATGTCGGTCGAGGTGATGCCGTTCGCCGGTCCATTGGTGGCAGCGAAGACACCCTCGTATGACAGGAATTCGATCAGGTTGCCGGCGTTGTCGACCAGCGCGACGCCGTCGGGTGGGCCATTCTGGATGCCGTTCGACGGATAGTTGATGACCAGCACACCGCGCTCATCGCAGGTGGCGGGGACGACACCGGTCAAGGTATCGGTGTCGTAGGTCGCGCCGTTCGAGCCGTTGTACAACACGATCTGCCAACCCGTGAGGTCCGTGCCTGCGGGCGCCGAAACTTCGATGGCTTCGCCCGTGTCCGTGCTGGCGTTGTCGTAGTGGATTTCGCTGATGCGCACCGTTTGCGATGCGGCGAAAGAACTCAGCATCAAGGCGCCCGCGGCAAACAGCCCGCGGAAGGCATTCAGATTGCGCATTTTTTCCATCCCTGTGAGTTTTTGTTCAATCGCGCAAGTTTCAGAACTTGCGCCTCATGGCGTTGAAGGATACGCCAATGCGAACACGCACTCGTGGCAGGGAGATGACGCGCCTGGCCCGTTTTGCGGAAAAGGTCCGCCGCACGGCGCCGTCTTGACGACTCGCGCGGCAGGATGGGCCAAAACCTCGGACTATTTTTTCAGATTCAGCGCCTTGCGCAGTTGCTCAGCCGTCAGGTCGCCCACGTAGACCTGCGTGCCGAAATCGAAATCACGCGCGCGCGAAAGATCGCCCACCGGCACAGCGTCGAAACCCGCATCACTCACCAGCTGCGAGGCGATGGTCATCGCCGCCGGGTCGCTGGCCGCCAGCGGTATGCCGATTCGTTCCGGGCGGCGAAAAGCGAGCCGCTCGAGGGAGGCGGCACCGATGGCATTGAACGCGCGCACCAGCCGCGTGCCGGGCAGATACTCCGCCGACGCCACGCCAGTACTGCGCTGCCGATCGCGCACGGCCATCTCACCGTCACGCGATGGATAGGGATTGCCCGTATCGAGCACTACCTTTCCTTTGAGCTCCGCGGCGTAGTCGCGGCCGATCTGCGGCGTGGCGTGGTACGGGACCGAGACCAACACCACCTCGCCGAAAGCTGCGGCTTCGCGCGGCGTGCCCACCTTCACATTCGGACCGATTTCGCTGGCGAGTGCGCGCAGCTTTTCGGGATTGCGCGAAGAAATCAGTAGTTGGTGTCCGGCCGCGCCCCAATGACGCGCCAGCGCGCCGCCGATGTCACCCGTGCCGATGATGCCGATTTTCAGCGGCTTGGCGGTTTTCGGTCGGGGCGCTTCCGCGGCAGCGGATGAGAACGTTAGCAGGGCGGCGAACAGTGCGAGGATGGCGCGGCGCATCGGCATGACTCCTGAGTCAGTGGTCGCGGAATATCAGTCGTAGCGCGGTAGATCGATCGCCGAGATGAGCTTTTCGCGCGCCGCCGGAGTGGGCGCCGAGATGATGCGTTCGATGCGCTCACGCGTGAGATGCGGCGCGAGCAGCTGGATGAAGTCGTAAGTGAAACCGCGCAGCAACGCGCCCGCGCGGAAACCCAGCCAGGTGATGTGGCTCGGAAACAGATGCCCGGCCTCCACCACGGCCAGATCTTTCTCATCGTCGGGCTCGATGGCCATGCTGGCCACGACACCCACGCCCAGACCCAGGCGCACGTAAGTCTTGATGACGTCCGCATCGCGAGCGGTCAGCGACACGTTGGGTTCGAGCCCCGCGCGAGCAAACTGCTGGTGCAGCGATGAGGGGCCGGTGAAGCTGAAGACGTAGGTGACCAGCGGATATTCGGCGAGCTGCTGCAGCGTCGGTTTGGCGAACTGCGCCAGCGGATGATCCTTGGGGACGATGATCTGCCGATGCCAGGAATAGATAGGCAGCAACACGAAGTCCGGGAATTTGTCCTGGCTGCCGGTGTTGATGGCGAAGTCGATGCGGTCGAGCGACGCCATCTCGGCGATCTGGTCCGAAGTGCCCTGATGCAGGTGCAATTTCACGTCAGGGTATTTCTGGCGGAAGTCCCGGATGACTCGCGGCAGCACGTAACGCGCCTGCGTGTGCGTGGTGCCGATGGACAACGAGCCGCGGTCGGATTGCTTCAGGTCTTTGGCCAGGCTCTTGAGCGCCTGCGCCTCACGCAACATGCGCAGCGCGCGTGCCGCCACTTCTTCGCCAGCCGGGGTGAGGCGTTTGAGGGCGCGGCCATCACGCACAAAGAGCGTGAGGCCGAGCTCCTCTTCAAGCAGACGAATCTGCTTGCTGACGCCAGGCTGGGAAGTGTGCAGGGCCTGGGCGGCAGTGGTGACGTTGAGGCCGTTCTGCACAACGGCCGCGAGATATCGAAGTTGCTGCAGCTTCAAAGTAGTTTCCGCTGCAGACAGCCCAACTTAGTTGAGCTTGAGCTGGACGTCGACGCCGGCGGGCAGCTCGAGCTTCATGAGCGCATCCACCGTCTTATCGGTCGGATTGATGATGTCCATGATGCGCTTGTGCGTGCGCAGCGCGTACTGGTCGCGCGCGTCCTTGTCACCGTGCGGCGAAACCAGCAGCGTGAACTTTTCCATCTTCGTGGGCAGCGGCACCGGGCCCTTGACCGTGGCGCCCGTGCGCTTGGCGGTCTCGACGATTTCCTTGGCGGAAGTGTCGATCAACCGATGGTCAAAGGCTTTGAGCCGAATGCGAATGTTCTGGTTGGCCATTTTCGTATTCCTTTCTAAAGAGCGACTAGGTAGAGAGTTACCCAGCTAACGTTTCCGAACTTGTTGTGTGCAGACAATAGTCAGGGGCTGCGCCCCACTTTCAAAAAGGGGTCCGCATTCGCGGACCCCCTCCGAATTACTTCAGGATCTTGGCGACGACGCCGGCGCCGACCGTGCGGCCACCTTCACGGATGGCGAAGCGCAGGCCTTCCTCCATCGCGATCGGGTTGATCAGCTGCACCGTCATTTTGATGTTGTCGCCCGGCATCACCATCTCGGTGTTGCCCGGTAACTCGATCGTGCCGGTCACGTCGGTCGTGCGGAAGTAGAACTGCGGGCGATAGCCCTTGAAGAACGGCGTGTGGCGGCCGCCCTCTTCCTTCGTCAGCACGTACACCTCGCACTCAAAATCCGTGTGCGGGTTGATCGAGCCCGGCTTCGCCAGTACCTGACCACGCTGCACTTCTTCGCGCTTGGTGCCACGGAGCAGGACGCCGACGTTGTCGCCTGCCTCACCCTGATCCAGCAGCTTTCTGAACATCTCAACGCCCGTGCAGATCGTCTTCTGCGTCGGCGCAATGCCGATGATCTCGATTTCGTCGTTCACCTTGACGATGCCGCGCTCGATTCGACCCGTGACCACGGTGCCGCGGCCGGAGATCGAGAACACGTCTTCCACCGGCATCAGAAACGGCTTTTCAATTTCGCGCTTCGGGACCGGGATGTAACGATCCATCTCTTCCACCAGCTTGATCACCGCCTTGACTCCAATGTCGGAGGCATCACCCTCGAGCGCCTTGAGCGCCGAGCCAATGATGATCGGCGTCTTGTCGCCCGGGAATTTGTACACCGACAGCAACTCGCGAACTTCGAGCTCAACGAGCTCCAGAAGCTCCTTGTCATCGACCATGTCCGCCTTGTTCATGAACACCACGATGTACGGCACGCCTACCTGGCGGGCCAGCAGAATGTGCTCGCGCGTCTGCGGCATCGGGCCGTCGGCCGCCGACACCACCAGGATCGCCCCGTCCATCTGCGCAGCTCCCGTGATCATGTTCTTCACGTAGTCGGCATGTCCGGGGCAGTCCACGTGCGCGTAATGACGCTCCTTCGACTGGTACTCCACGTGCGCCGTGGAAATCGTGATGCCGCGCGCCTTCTCTTCCGGCGCCTTGTCGATCTGGTCGTACGCCATGTACGAACCACCATTCGTCTCCGCCATCACCTTGGTGAGCGCAGCCGTCAGCGTCGTCTTGCCATGGTCGACGTGGCCGATCGTGCCGACGTTGACGTGCGGTTTATTGCGTTCGAACTTTTCTTTTGACACGGAGATAACCCCTAACTAATGCAATGCCTAAAACTCAAATACGCCCAGCGCGGAACTGGTGCTCACGAGCGGGATCGAACCGCTGACCTCGTCCTTACCAAGGACGTGCTCTACCAACTGAGCTACGTGAGCTTTCCTGGAGCGGGTGATGGGAATCGAACCCACGCCATCAGCTTGGAAGGCTGAGGTTCTACCATTGAACTACACCCGCCGATGACGCTTAAGGCTCACGCCTCAAATCCTTTAACCCGCAAAAAAAACCACCGACTCATTACCCTTCGTTTCCCCAAAACAAAATGGTGGAGGGGGAAGGATTCGAACCTTCGAAGGCGTAAGCCGGCAGATTTACAGTCTGCTCCCGTTGGCCGCTTGGGTACCCCTCCCGGGAAAAACGAGCCGCGTATTCTCGTTTCGACCCCCCGGAGTGTCAACGGCATTGGCGCGTATTTTGCTGTGAATCGTTGGCCTAAATTTAAGCGGCACTCATCTATATAGGAGGAAGCCAGGGCTTCAAGGGCCAGCCGGGGCCCCGCTTGCGAAGGACCGGAGTCTTTCGAGTTGAATCCCCATCACCTGATCCACGAGTGGCGCCAATTTGGCCGAATCCATGCTCAGGACTCCGGCAACCCGATAAGTCATCTTGATTCGAGTACCCGGACCGTCCGGGGCCAGACTGAAGGTGAGAACCCCGCTGACAGCCATCTCCTGGAGCGGACCCAACGCAGCGTCCAGCCTGAGCAGTCTGCCGGGCTGAACGAAGATCACGCGTCCGTGCTGGACCGAACCCCCATCGGCCAATTTTTCGCAGAAACACCCGCCCGCTCTGGGTTCGAGCTTCAGGTTGCGCGCGGAGCCAGACCAGGTGTGTGCGGGGTCCCACCAATCCGCCACCCGGACCAGTTTGCGATATACCTGCAACGGGGCCGCTTCCGCCATCACGGTGCTCTCGATCAAGAATCCGTTCTCAGGAGTCTCACGCACCTCTGCGTGCACGGCCCCGGCGAAACTCAGGCTGGCGAGAAAGAGGAGTGGAAAATGGCTTTTCATGGCAGCGGAGGCTATCACCCGGGAACAGGGGACCCCGCAAATGCGAGGCCAGAGAGCTCAGCGATCTCTGACGCCAGGAGCGGTTTAAAAGCGCCCGTGCGTAAATCCCTAGGCAATTCAACGCTACCGTACCGCAGACGGCTCAATC
>DASTTJ010000252.1:0-3019 GCA_035760205.1 Steroidobacteraceae bacterium
ATGACCCGCCACATCGAAGACCTGCTCGACGCCTCGCACCTGGACGTGCGCAAAAAGACCCTGCGGCGTGCCCACATCGATCTGAGAACCGTCGTGGAATTCGCGATCAGCGCCAACAGGCCGGACCTTGCGCGACGAGGCCATCGCCTGGTGGTCAAGCTGCCTGACTGCCCGCTGTGGGTGGAGGTCGATTCGGCGCGCATGGAACAAGTGTTCTCGAACCTGCTGATCAATGCCGCCAAGTACACACCCGATGGCGGCGAGATTACGCTGACCATGGAGAGTCTCGATAAACGCGCCAGCATTCGCGTTCGCGACTCGGGGATCGGCATCGAGCCCGCAGTCCTGTTGCGCGTGTTCGACATGTTTGCCCAGGCTGACGCGGCCGCCAGATGCGCCGAGGGTGGCAGCGGCATCGGCCTCGCAGTGGTGCGGGACCTGGTCGAAATGCACGGTGGAACGGTGCGGGCGTCGAGCGCAGGCTTGGGATTAGGCAGCGAGTTCACGGTGCTGCTTCCGCTCTGACACACTTCTGCGATTGCGCTGCCAGACAACGCTTACAGCCTGGTGAGCGACTAACAAGAGCATATGTTCGGTCTCGCACCGACATGCGCGCACGCGGAGGACACAATACGTTCTCTGGTGGATTCCGCCCCGGTGCAGTCCATCGCCATCAGTAGAGAACGTCAATGAATCCCCATTTCAAGAGAGCGAGCAGCACTCGCCGCCGCTTCCGCATCGCTTTGCCGGCCCTGCTCCTGTTTGCAGTAGCCGCGATCGCTGCGCCACCCATTCCCACCACCAATCTTCAGGCCGCCCAGCAGGCGATTGCCAACGCGGAGCGTGTCGATGCCTCGACTCATGCGGGCGTCGACCTCGGCGAAGCACGTGGCAAGTTGGCCGCCGCTCAACGCGCGGTCGAAGACAAGAAAATGGTCGTCGCGCAGCAGTTCGCCGATGAGGCGCGTGCGGGAGCCGAGCTGGCCGCCGCGAAAGCAGGTGCGGTCAAAGCCCTCGCCGTAAACGAGGACATCAAGCGCAGCACCGCGACGCTCGTCGATGAGATGCAGCGCAAGTCAGGAGTCAGCCGATGAACATCTCCGTCAAATTGCCGATCCGCTCGATGATCGCAGTCGCAGTCGCTGCGGCTGTGCTTGCCGGTTGCGCTTCCGTGCCGAAAAATCCCGCCGGCTCCGAGCAAGTGCGCGCGAAGCTGACCGCGCTCCAGTCCGATACCTCGCTCGCCAATAGTGCGCCGGTGGCCATGAAGGACGCCGAGGCTGCGGTCATCGTGGCCGAGATGCCGCAGAAGGATCTGGCGCTGGCCGCTCATCGCGTGTACATCGCCAACCGCAAGGTGGATACCGCGCGCGCTTTGGCGCAAACGGAGACCGCCGAAACGGAGCGCATGTCGCTCGTGGAGATTGGCGAAAAAGCCCGCCTCGACGCGCGCACCCGCGAAGCGGATCTCGCCAAATCGGATGCGCTGGTGGCCCGCGCGGAGAACGCCGAGCAAAAGCTCATCGCTGGGCAGGCGCGCGACAGTGCCGATGTGGCAAATCAGCAGGCGATCGAACTGCAACGGCAGCTCGAAATCCTTCAGGCGCGGCCGACGGATCGCGGACTGGTCCTGACGCTGGGTGACACTCTATTTGCCACGGGCAAGTCGGAGCTCAAGTCCGGTGCAACGGTGAATCTGGACCGGCTGACTACATTCCTGAATGAATATCCGACCCGGACGGCATCCATCGAAGGGTATACCGACAGCATGGGCAGCGAAGAGATGAACCAATCACTCTCGCAGCGCCGCGCCGACGCCGTGAAAGGTTATCTGGTCGGGCAGGGCGTGAGTTCCACGCGGCTCAGCTCCTCCGGACGCGGCGAGAACTCGCCGGTGGCGGACAACGAGTCTGCCACGGGCAGGCAGCAGAACCGTCGCGTTGAAGTCGTGATCAGCCCGCTTGCGCCCGAAGGAACTAACTAATGTCGCTGGTCTCGTGGCTGGTGGCGGGGTCATTGTTGATCGCCGCCCTGACGTTCGCGATTGTCAAAAGCATGTCGCGGCGCGTGAGTTCACGAGATGCCACAAGGATCACCTCGACGCCGTAGGGAGCAGCCGAAAAGGACGGCCGTAAAGGTCAGCAGCTAGATCTCCCGCCCGGGATGGACCGCAATACAGCGGCTCATCCCGGGCGTTTTCTTACAGGGCAAGACATTCGCGCCGCCTAAGCTCGATGCATGTGGCCGTTCAAGCGAAATTCAGCCCACACCGTTCGATCCAGTGAGGCGTACTGGCTGTTGCGCAACGGCATTGGCGATGCCGGCCCGACGTTGACTGAATCCATCGAATGCGACATCGCGATCGTCGGAGCCGGAATTACCGCGGCGCTGGTGACCGACTCACTCATCTCGACGGGCAAGCGAATCGTGGTGCTTGACGCCCGCGATGTGGGGCAGGGGAGCACGGCGGCGTCGACCGCATTACTTCAGTATGAGATCGACACGCACCTGGTGGATCTCGTGGAGACACTGGGCGCCACGCCGGCGATGCAGGCCTATCGCGCCTGCGCCGACAGTTTCTCTTTACTCGAAAAACGATTTCCGGACCTGCTGCCCCACGCAAACTATGAACGTCGCCCGAGCCTCTACCTGGCATCGGATGCGAAGTCGGTGGACACACTACGTGCCGAAATCGGCGCGCGCCGAAACATCGGGCTCGCGTGCGAGTGGATAGAGGCCGATGAGCTGCGGCGCCGGTTCGGCTGCCAGCGGCCCGGCGGCATTCTCTCGGCGCTTGGCGGCCTTGTGGATCCGTACCGGTTGGCGCGCGCGTTGTTCGCAGGTTGCACGCGCCACGGCGTGCGTTTGTTCGCGCGTTCCAAGGCGACGCAGATCGAGACTCGCGCGGATGCGCTGGTGGTGCACACCGCCAGCGGAAACACCGTCACGGCGGCGCACGTCGCAGTTTGTGCAGGTTATGAGTCGCTGGAGTTTCTGCCGCACGATGTGGCGGTTGTGA
>DASTTJ010000253.1:0-4450 GCA_035760205.1 Steroidobacteraceae bacterium
ATAGGCGTAGCGCATGTCGGCCTGGGCTTGTTCGATGTTCACCGGATTCCTATAACCATCCGCGCTGGCGGGCCAGGCGGTATGCGTCGATGCGGTTGTTGGCGCTGAGTTTTCCGATGGCCTCGGATAGATAGTTGCGCACCGTGCCGGCGGACAACCCCAGCTGCTCGGCAATCTGCGGCGCGGAAAGCCCTTCGCCCGAAAGGCGCAGTATCTGGCGCTCGCGATCGTTGAGCGGGTCCGATTCGTTCCAGGCTTCCACCGCGAGCGCGGGATCGATCGCCTTGCCGCCGCGATACACGGCCCGCAATGCTTCGGCCAGCTTTTCCGCCGGCGAATCCTTGAGCAGATAACCCTTCACCCCCGCGTCCAGCGCACGCCGCAGATATCCCTGGCGCGCGAACGTAGTGACGATCACCACCTTGCACGGCAGCGCGTCCGCCTGAATCCTCTGCGCAAGCTCGATTCCCGTCATGCCCGGCATCTCGATGTCGGTGACCACGATATCCGGCTTGAGCCGGCGGCATTCGGACAGCGCCTGCCTGCCGTCCGCGGCCGCGCCCAGCACTTCGATATCGCGCTCCATGCGCAGCAGCGCGCCGAGCGCGCCGCGCACCATGGCCTGGTCTTCGGCGAGGAGGATGCGGATCATGCGGCGAGGGGAACCGTCGCGCGCAGCAGCGTACCGCCATTTTCATTGTGGGAAAGCGACAGCGTGCCGCCGACGCTATCGAGGCGTTCGCGCATGCCATTGAGTCCATTGCCCGGCACGATGCGGCCGCCGCGGCCATCGTCGGCGACTTCCACCACCACGGCGGTGAGTTCCAGCCTGACCCGGATCGTGACACCTGTGGCGCCCGAATGCCGGCGGATGTTCGTGGCGGCTTCGCGCAACGACAGCGCCAGCGCCGTTTCGCGATCGTGCGGCAACTTCACATGTTCGGTTTCGCACTTCACCTTCACACCCTGCGCTTCAAGCAGCGCGGTGGCGGCGACCAACTCGGAAGTCAGTGCGGTACTGCGGATGCCCGAAACTGCGTTGCGTACCTGTGAAAGCGCGTCGCGCGCCACGCGCTCCACTTCGCGGATCTCCGTGCGCGCAGCATCCAGGTCACGGTCGATGAGCTTGCGCGCGAGTTCGGATTTCAACGCCACCACCGAAAGCGTGTGGCCCAGCAGGTCGTGCAGGTCGCGGCCGATGCGTTCGCGCTCGGCCATCGTGGCGAGCCTGAGAATCTCATCGTTACTCCGGCGCAGTGCGAGCTGCTGGTGCGTAGCGTACGCCGTGTAGATAGCCGTGACGCCGAGAATGATCAACGGCACGCCGACGCCGATGAGGGTGGGGATGTTGTGGCCGAGAAGGTGAGCCTCGATCGAGAAGAGCAGGATCGTCGCGAAGATCACGATCCATGCGGTACGCATGGATACCAGGTAGGTAAAGGCGAAGAACCCGAAGATCAGATACCCCATGCCGGCGATGTTGAAAACCGCGAGCAGGTATCCCAACGTGAATATGCCGGCGACGTATCGCAGCCGCACGGAGTTCGGGCCGGCATAGAAATAGACACACAAGTGCAGCCACAGGAACACGGGGACGCTGATCAGCGTGGGCAGGATCACCTTCGGGAACGATTCGCGCGCGAGGATCGGCCACAGGAACAACCAGGTGAGGTTGATCAATATCACGAAGGGCATCCAGCGCAGGACCTTGCCGTCGGCGCGTGTCATGCGCCCAACGACGGAGTCTGGCGGCGGTTCCCGAATACTCTGTATCAGTGTCCTGAGGCGCATCCCTGCACTTTACTCCAGCCGCACGCTGTCGATCTGGAAACGGAATGCGCCTGCCGGACCCATGGTGCCGACGCCAATGGCACGCACTCGCGTCCAGTCCGCGTTGGAAAATTGCGCGAGCTCGAGCTTTACTTCACGCCACTCCGGCCCTGCCTCGAAGTCATACATAAGCGGGATGGCGTCTACCGCCAGGCCCGATATCACCATGAGCATGTAGCGCTGGCCGTCGCCGCGCGCCTGGAAGGAAAGAGTCTTCTTGCCGGAGTAATCCATGAGCCCCTTCATGGGCGGACCTTCGGGAAAGAACATCGTGCCGGCAAAGGGATATTGAATGGCACTGCCAATCGTGCCCGTCACTTCGAGCGCGCCCGGGCTGCCGTTTGCTCCCCCTTCAACGAGCCGTTGCGTGGCGGTGGAGTTGCCGCCGCGCATGTCGTCGCCGCCCGCGCCAAAGCCAACGCCATACAACGTGCTCGCCGATCCGGCATCGAATTCTGCGATCACCGTTTCCGACGGGGCTGGCACACCGGGCGGGAATTGAGGGGCGGGCGTCTCGGCGGCCGCGGCGGAAGCGCCCGTTGCAGCGTTCGCTTCCTCCGTTTTCAAAGGCTTGCCGCCGAACACGCCCGCAATCGACAGTGCAAACACCGCGCATGCGACGGTGGCGACCCACGCCAGCGTCCATTTCGGCTGCGTGCCTAACAACCGCAATCCGCCGCCATGCATGCGCCGCATGGCGAGCAGGAAGAAGGCGAGTGTTACCAACGCAAGTACGGCCACGTGTCCCGCGAAGGTGCCGTCACTTGGCGCGCCCACCGTGCTGAGCGCCATTTGCGCCAGGTGATAAGCCGGCCACACAGGCGCAATATCGACGAGAAATTTCGGCATGAATTGCAGAGGCAGCCACAGACCCGACAGGAACGCCATCGGCAGGAAAATCAGGTTCACGATGGCCGGGGAGGCCTGGCCGGACACCAGCGAACCTACGAACATGCCGATGGCGCAGAACGGCAGGGCGCCGATCACGTTGATCGCAAAGAGGCGGGCGGCCTGCGAAAGCGTCAGCGGCACGTCACCGACCACCACGGCCATCACCGTGAGCATGATCGAGATGACGGCGACGAACAGCATGGCCATGGCGGCGCGTGCCAATAGATAGGCGCCGGGAGGCTCCGGCAGCGCCTGCTTGAGCGTCAGCAGTCCCTGCTCGCGTTCGATGGCGAGCGACACACCGAAGCCGAACAGGCCCGGTCCCATGGCGCCGAACACGCCGTAGGTGGCGAACGTGTACTGGGCCATCGCGCTGTTGCCGCGCATGCTTCCGAGGAAGATCCCGAACAGCAGATAGAACATGACCGGAAAGAAGAGCGTGGGTACGGCAAACGCCGGAGTGCGCAGCGACTTGATGAACTCGAATCGCATCTCGCCGAGATAGGCGGCCCACAGGCGCGTGGTGGACATCGTGCCGGCGCTCATGCAGCCTCCTTCGCGGATTCATGGGTAAGTTCGGTGAACGCTTCTGCAAGCCCGGCGCGTTTCACTTCGATGTCCTGAAGGCCCGGGTCTTCACGGAACAGACGCACCAGCAGCCCTTCAGCGTTGCGCGTGGTGATCTGCATGCGATCGCGTTCCATCTCGAGCTGCAGGACTTCCGGCCAGGCGCGCACGGCGTCGGCGGCCAGACTGCTCACGCAGCTCACTTGCTTACGTGTCACATGCGCGCGTATTTCATCGACGCTGCCGCTGGTGATGAGCCGGCCACGCGCCATCACCGCCACGCGGTCGGCGAGCGCCTCGGCCTCTTCGAGGTAGTGCGTGGTGAGCACGATGGAGCAGCCCTCATGCAGCAGTTCGCGCACCACCTTCCACAGCGCCTCGCGCGCCTGCACGTCGAGGCCCACCGTGGGTTCGTCGAGGAACAGCAATTCGGGACGGCCGCAGATCGCCATCGCGAACTGCACCTGACGCTTCTGGCCGCCGGAGAGCTTGCCGTATGGCCGTGTGGCCAGGCTTTCGAGCGACATGCGTTTCAGCACCGCGTCGATGTCATAGGGGGTCGGGTAGTAGCTCGCCACCTGCTCGAGCAGTTCGCGAGGGCGCATGACTCCCGGCAACGCGACCTCCTGCATCATCACGCCGATGCGGCGCCGGCCCTCGATCTCCTGCGGTATATGGCCGAAAAGCTCCGCGGAGCCCTCATCCGGAGTCTGCAGGCCTAACAGGATGGAGATCGCGGTGGATTTGCCCGCGCCATTGGGGCCGAGCAACGCGAGCAGCTGACCGCGGTTCACCGCGAGATCGAATCCGTCGAGTGCCGTGAGCTTTCCGTAGCGTTTGCGGATGCCCGTCAGGCTGGCGAGTGTGGTTTGCGACATGTCTCCCTCCGATAGGAGAAAGCATGGCGTGAGTGGGGATCGAATCAAAGTCGCCGCTGTCAGCCGGTCCCGGTGACAACTGTCATGGCGCACAGGTCATTTTTGGGGGTCTATTTCGGCGGATGATGGACCGGTGTCTCCAGTCGCATCGATTGCGCCAGCGGGTCGCGCCCGATGCTCTCAGCATATTCGGCCAGCGTGCGCAGGTCGCTGACCGAATCCATGGTGAAGTTCGACGCACCTCCACGCAGGATTTCGAAGACCGCCAGCGCTGCATCGGGCCG
>DASTTJ010000254.1:0-8335 GCA_035760205.1 Steroidobacteraceae bacterium
CGGTGCCCCTAGCGCCGCTGCCAGCGGGTTGGCAACCACCTGCAGAATCGTGATGCCGCTGGCGATGATGAACAACGCGACCAGCACCAGCGCGAAGGTATCGAAATAGGTAGCCGCCGGGACCACCAGGCAACCCGCCACCATGACTCCCAGCGCGAAGATGATCGACTTGCTGTTTCCCAGGCGTGCAATGAGCGCCGCGGCCGGCAGCGACACCACGAAGTACGCCATGAAGAACGCGAATTGCGCCAGCATCGCCTCGGCGTAACCGAGCTCGAAGATGGCCTTGAGCGCCGCGATGAGCGGGTCGATGGACACAGTGATGAAGCCCCACATGAAGAACAGTGTGGTCACCGTGGCAAATCCCGCGTGCATGCCTTTGTAGTTAGAGTTCATCGGACCCCTCGGAAAATTGAACGAAAGTTACGAACAGGAAAATTCTTACAGTGCCGCGACTTTCATGAGCGCGGTGCGCGTCGGCAGCAGGCGGTGGCTGAACGGCAGGATGGCGGCGCCCACCGCCGGCGCGTCGTCCGACAAGGCGGCGCGCGCCACCGGCGCGATCGCCGGCACGGTGCCGGCGAACGACTCGAGGCGCTGGTTGAGCCGGTTGGCGATCTGGTCGACGATGCCGGACGGCAAGCGGCCGCCGATCAGCACCGCCTCGGGATTCATCAGGCAGTTGATCGCGAGCACGGTATCGATCAGCGTGTCGGCCGCGATCTCCACCCAGGCATCGATGATGGCGAGGCCGCTTTCGTCGAGATCGGTAAGCTCGTGCGGCGCGGACACACGAATGCCCTGGGCCGCCAGGCGGCTGTAAAGCGCCGACAACGACACGATGTTCTGGATCTGGCGCTCGTGTCCCGTGGCATCGCGCCCGCGCAACATGCCGAGTTCGCCGCTGCGGCCGCTGGCGCCGCGAAAATGATTGCCGTCGATCACCAGGCTGCCGCCGAGCGCCGCGGTGATCAGCACATAGAAGAAGGTCTGATACTTCTTCCCGAGCCCGAACTGCATTTCGCCCATGGTGGCGGCAGCGGCGTCGTTCTCCACGAACACTGGCACATGCAGCGTTTCGCGCAGCAGCGACGCGACGTCGGTAGAAGCCCAGATGCCGTAGTCAGCCGGCTGATTCGGCAAGGCCGCCCGCGGCATGTCATCGGGCAATGCAACACCGACGCCGACAAGCCGGTCCCGGCCAATACCGACCTTGGCGAGTAGTTTGCCCACGGCTTTCGAAAAGAACTGCTGGACGTCCTTAGGCATCGCGAAGCTCACTTCGCGGGAACTGCGTGCGCGCACGCGGCCTTCGAAATCGAGCACCACTATCGTGATGTGATCACGGTCGATGTTGAGACCGATCGAAAACCAGCTGTCGGGATTGATGATCAGCTTGGTCGCGGGCTGCCCGCGCCCACCGCGGCGGCGGCCCGCATCCTGGATCAGGTTTTCGTTGAGCAGCCGTTTGGTGATGTTGGCGATGGCTGGCGCGGTCAGCCCAGTGATGACCGCGAGCTCGGCGCGCGTGATGGGTGCGTTGACGCGAATTGCGTGCAGCGTGACCCGTTGATTGTGATCGCCGGCGCGTTCGAGGTTGGTCCCCGACAGGCTCATGTGCTTGCCGGAGCGATCACTCATCGGGATGCGAAGTTGACTGTGGATGATTTGATGGCACCGGAGGCGATCTCAGCGTCGGCCGCGAGCGCCAGTGCGCCGAGTGGGCCGGCCATCGGACCGAGCCCCGGAGGAACGATGAACTGGGCAAGGCCGCGCTCGAGTTCGGGGGCTTCTACGTAACCATTCAGACTGCGTTGGAGTTCCCGCTGGATGCGCTCGAACAAGTGCATCTGCGCACTCATCACGCCACCCCCGAGGAAGATGCGCGACGGCGCGGTGGCAAGCACCATGGTGTGCAACAGCTGCGCGAGTCCGTGAGCGACGAAATCCCAGGCCGGATGATCGGGCGGCAGTTGCGAAGCAGGCATGCCCGCGCGCGCTTCGATGGCCGGGCCCGACGCCAGGCCCTCGATGCAGTCGCCGTGGAACGAGCAGATGCCGGGAAAATTGTCCCCCGGCTTGCGTGCAACGCGGATGTGGCCGAGTTCGGTATGGTTCATTCCGAAAATCGACTTTCCGCGCACGATCAGGCCGACGCCAATGCCGGTTCCCACCGTAACGTAGGCGAAATCGTCGAGGCCCACTCCGGCGCCCCAGCGGCCTTCGGCCAGCGCTGCGCCATTGACGTCGGTATCGAAGCCAAAGGGTCCACCCACACGCCTGCCCAGACGCCGCGCGACATCGGTATTTCGCCAGCCGGATTTCGAGGTGGACGTGATGAATCCGTAGGTCGGTGAATCGGCGCGAAGATCGACTGGACCGAAAGATGCGATACCGAGAGCCCGAGCAGAGCCGTATTGTTCACGCCAGCGATCTAGCACGGCTTCGATCTGGCGCAATGTCTCTTCACGCTCGCCGGTCGGCAGGCGTTCCAACGCGCGTACGTCGTCGGGACCCGTGCCTAGGATGCACACGCATTTGGTACCACCCAATTCGACGCCGGCCAGTAGTTTGGGTGAATTTGGCATGATCAAACGGCCGGTTGTACTGCCGCGGCAGCTCTGCGCGCGCCCGCCAGCTTCGAGTTCGCCTGGGCGAAGAAGCTGTCGTGCGTGGGCGCGGCCGCCGTGTCCGCCGAAACTTTCTGACTGATTGCCAGCATCAGGCGTTTGACCTGCTCGAAATCCACGGTGTCCACCAGCGGATCGTAGTCGCGCGGCGTGACGCCGGCGCCTTCGAAGATCCAGAACCAGTCGAGGTCGGAGAACAGCTCCGGGCGTTGCTGGATGATCTTGCCGGTGGCGCGGTACAACTCGATGCGATGCGCAAGCCCGTCGGGCAGCGTGATCTGTGCACAATGCTGCCAGAACGGCGAATCGTCCCGCCGCGACAGGCAGTAGTGCAGGATGATGAAGTCACGGATTCGCTCAAACTCGTCGCCATTGAGGGCGTTGTAGCTCGCGATATTCGCCGGGTCAAACTGCTTGTCCGGAAAGTGGTCGAGCAGATTGAACAATGCGTTGGTGGTGAGATGCAGGTCGGTGGCGGCGAGCGGTTCGAGGAAACCCGAAGCATTCCCAAGCGCTACTACGTTTTTGTCCCAGAATTTGCGGCGGCGACCCTGCACGAATTCCTGGCGGCGAGGCTCCATGGTGGGGGCTGCGCCGATACCGGCGAGCAGCTCCTGCGCTGCCGCCTCGTCGCCCTGGTGCGCGCTCGAATAAACCAGGCCGTGACTCAAGCTCTGCTGCAGCGGGATGCGCCACTGCCAGCCCGATGCGCGCGCGGCGATGCGCACGTAGGGCGGCCGCGCTTCTTCGAGTGCCGCTGGCGCATGAACCAGCCGATCGCAGGGCAGCCACTGCTGCCAGCTGTCGTACGGCGTCTCGAGGATCTCGCCGATGAGTTGCGCGCGCGAACCGCTGCAGTCGATGAAGAGATCGGCACGCAGCTTGCTGCCGTCCTCGAACTGCAGTTCGTCGATGAAACCGTCTTCACGGCGCGTGGCGCTAACAACCTTGCGTTCCAGCCGGATGACACCGGCGCGTTCGGCAATCGTGCGCAGGTAACGCGCGGTGAGTCCCGCGTCCACGTGAAGCGCGTAACGCAGATGTGTCGCGACGCCCAATGAGTTGGTCGGGAAAATGAAGCGATTGGCCATCGCCAGCGACACTTCCTGGCTGAACAGCTCGAGCCGGGGTTTCAGGCCGAGCGTCTTGCCCTTGTGCCAGAAGTGGTAGAACGGACGCCGCTCGATGAGCGCACCCAACCCGCCGAAGGGATGCCAGAAGCCTTGCCCACCCGCCTGCCAGTCGGTGAACCGGGTGCCGAGGCAGTAGGTGGATTGCGTCTTGTCGATGAAGTCGTTCTGGTCTATCCCCAGGAAACGCAGCAACTCGAGAATGGTGGACTGCGTTGGCTCGGCAAGGCCCGGATACACCGCCTCGGGCGATTCGACGACGTGAATTGAACATTGTCCGCCGAGCTTCTTACCCAGCATGACCGCAGCAGTCCACCCCGCGATACCACCGCCAACGATGGCAATCCGCCTGATTCTTCGATCCGGTTCCATTTGCTTTGTCTGACCTATCCGCCCTGACGCGGCGGCGAGGCTATCTGTGCGACCCGAAACCTGTCAACGAACCGCTCTGACCCTCGAATTTCCGCCGCAGAGAGCATAGGCTGTCCGCGCTCAAAAACAGGAGTTTTCGATGTCCCCTTCCATGTCTCATGTCCGTACCAAACATCGCGCGGCGCTCGCGCTCGTGCCTTTCCTGTTGATGCTCGGATGCAAAGATGCGGCCAATGAAGCGCCCGCCCCACAGGTCATGGCCGAAGATCCTGCCGCCATCCATCCCGAACTTTGGCCATCTCCCAAATGGCCACTCGCCAAAGACGACGCGCTGGAAGATAAGATCGCGACGCTGCTCAAGAAAATGACCGTCGAGGAAAAGGTCGGTCAGGTCATCCAGGGCGATATCTGCTGCATCAAGCCCGCGGACATGAAGCAGTACCACCTGGGGTCCATCTTGAACGGCGGCGGCTCCTCGCCCGGCAACAATGAAAGGGCACCGGCCAAGGAATGGCTGGCGCTGGCGGACGAGTTTTATGCAGCCTCCATCGACACCAGCAATGGCGGTGTCGGCATCCCGATGATCTGGGGCACCGATGCCATGCACGGCCACAGCAACATCGTCGGCGCCGTGCTGTTCCCGCACAACGTCGGCCTGGGCGCCACCAACAACCCGAAGTTGTTAGCCGACATCGCGCGGGTCACCGCCGAGCAGGTGCGTACCACCGGCATCGACTGGACCTTCGCGCCCACAGTGACTGTCCCGCAGGACGATCGCTGGGGTCGCGCCTACGAGGGATACTCCGAAGATCCCAAGCTGGTTGCCTCATTCGCCGGGGAGTTCGTCAAAGGACTCCAGGGTGACCCAGCCTCACCGGATTTTCTGCGCGGCAAATACGTGATCTCCTCCACCAAGCACTTCCTCGCCGATGGCGGCACCGACCAGGGACGTGATCAGGGTGACGCGAAGATCCCCGAGACCGAACTGCGCGACATCCACAATGCAGGGTACGTGCCGGCGATCGAAGCTGGCGTGCAGACCATCATGATCTCCTTCTCGGGCTGGAACGGTCAGAAGTTGCACGGCCACAAAGGCCTGATGACCGACGTGCTCAAGAAGCGCATGAATTTCGACGGCTTCACCGTGGGCGACTGGAATGGTCACGGCCAGGTCGCCGGCTGCACCAATGACAACTGCGCGCAGGCCTTCAACAACGGCCTCGACATGTTCATGGCGCCGGACAGCTGGAAGGGCTTGTATGAGAACACGCTCAAGCAGGCGAAGGACGGCACCATTCCCATGGAACGTCTCGATGAGGCGGTCACGCGCATCCTGCGTGTCAAGTTCCGCGCCGGCGTGTTCGATGGTGTGCCGCCGTCCAAGCGCACGCTGGGCGGTGACTTCAAGATGCTGGCTTCACCCGAGCAGCGCGCGCTGGCGCGCGATGCCGTGCGCCAGTCGCTGGTGCTGCTGAAGAACAATGACGGCCTGCTGCCGCTCGCGTCTAACAAACATGTGCTGGTCACCGGCGATGGCGCCGACAACATCAGCAAGCAGTCAGGCGGCTGGACCATCACCTGGCAGGGTACCGGCCTCAACAACGCGGACTTCCCGGGCGGCACCTCGGTCTGGGGCGGCGTGCGGGCGGCGGTAAAAACCGGCGGCGGCAGCGCCGAATTGTCCACTGACGGCAATTACAAAAAGAAGCCCGACTACGCCATCGTGGTGTTCGGCGAGAACCCGTATGCGGAATTCCAGGGTGACCTCAAGGTGCTCACGCTGCCGGGTTCGATGACCCAGCATCTCGACATCATGAAAAAGCTGCAGGAAGAAAAAATTCCGGTGGTGGCCATTCTGCTGTCGGGGCGTCCTTTGTGGCAGAACCGCGAGCTGAATCTCGCCCAAGCCTACGTCGCGGCCTGGCTGCCGGGCAGCGAAGGCGGTGGCATCAGCGACGTGCTGTTCCGCAAGAAAGACGGGGCGGTGAATTCCGACTTCACCGGCAAGCTGTCCTTCTCGTGGCCGCGCGACGCCACCGGCACACCGCTCAACGTGAACAAGGAACCCTACGATCCGCTGTTCCCGTTTGGTTTCGGCCTGACGTATGCCGCTCCGGCGGAGCTGGCGGCGCTTTCTGAAGACCCGGGCATTCCCGCGGAACTAATGTCTACCGGTTCGTTCTTCGACAAAGGGCTGCCGGTGCAACCCTGGTCGCTGCGCGTTTCGAGCGGCACTGACACCACGCGCATCACCACCGTGCCAACCGAGGCTATCGGTGGCCGCGTCAAGGTCAGCGCCGTGGATGACACCGTGCAGGAGGGCGCGCGCCGCTTCCAGTTCGCAGGCGATGGCGCCGCGACTATCCAGATCACGAGCGAAGGCGCCGTCGATCTGTCGCGCGAATCAAACGGCGACGTCATGTTGCTGGTGCGCCTGCGTCGTGACGCGGCGGTCCCGGCGGACGTCACACTCGGCATGACATGCGGTGCGGGTTGCGGCGGCAAACTGCCGTTCGCGGACACGCTCGGTGGTGTTACTGCCGGTCAGTGGCAGACCGTCGGCGTACCACTCAAGTGCTTCGCCAAGGTTGGCGCGGAAGTGAGCAAGGTCAACGAGCCGCTGAGCCTGGAGTCGAGCGGCAAACTCGACCTGTCGCTCTCGCAGGTCAAGCTCGGCACCGTCGCCGACAAGGTAGTTAGCTGTAATTAATGGGGCCGGACTTGCCAAACAAGAGGGGCGCTCGATCGAGCGCCCCTTTTTTCATTCAACGAAGCTGGCTGTCCTTGCTACCGCGCCGGTTGTAGCCCGCGTTATTTACGATCTCGCGGTCATCCTTTTCCTGGCAGGCCACGCACAACCGCACACCGGGAATCGCCTGCTGCCGCGCTTCGGGAATCTTCGCACCACACTCGGCGCATGACTCGAGCGAAGGCCCGGACGGCAAGCGGCTTTTCGCCCGCTGGATGCCGTCCTTCACTGTCGCGTCGATCTGATCCTGGACCGCGCCGTCCTGTGCCCAACCCGTTGCCATGGACGTATTTATGGCTCCCGGGATGTCGATTGCAAGCGCGAGCCCGGGCAGGAAGTCTCCTACCCGATCGCCGCCTCGGCTACGGCGCGCATCGCCGCATAACCTTCCGGTGTCGGGTGAACCTGGTCCTTTGCGAACGCAGGTTTCACCTCGCCCTTCGCATCGGTGAGCACGGCAGCGTAGTCCGCGTACCTCGCGCCGATCTGCTTCGCATAGCCACGCATCCATTCGTTCATTGCGAGCGCCGCAGGTTTCGGCAGCGCCTCCGGGCGCCACCAGTACTTCGACGCCGGCGGCACCGATCCCAGGACGACGCGCAGCTTGTGAGCCTTCGCGATTTCGCACATCGCCATGAGGTTGTTCTGCGAATCCTCCGCCGTCATCGGCCCGGTGTTGTGGGCGATGTCGTTGGTACCCGCCATGATGTGCACCACGCGTGGCTTCAGTGCGATGACGTCCGCGTGCATGCGCACCAGCAATTGCGGCGTGGTCTGCGCGCTGATGCCACGCCCCACATTGCCTTTCGAAAAGAACACCGTATCGGCGCGCGCCCAACCCTCGGTGATCGAATCGCCGAGGAACACCGTGTCCACTTTGGCTCCGCTCGCCTTTAGCTTCGTGTTGTCGTCGCGATAACGCGCCAGCCACGCCCAGTCCGTCAGCAGCAGCGGCGGCTGCAGTGCCGGCGCGGTATTCGGCCGCTCGCCGCATTGCTCCTCGGCCAAGACCATCGCCGGC
Source organism: Steroidobacteraceae bacterium (assembly GCA_035760205.1). Lineage (GTDB taxonomy): Bacteria > Pseudomonadota > Gammaproteobacteria > Steroidobacterales > Steroidobacteraceae > CADEED01. The sequence continues at coordinate 7,903 of DASTTJ010000254.1, forward strand.
ACGGCAAGGCCCGCCCCCAGGGAACCGGCAATCAACGAACGCCGACTGAAGTAACTCATGCGCTTGCTCCTGTTTTCTTTTCGATGGCCTTGTCCATCGACTCCAGTTCCACCCCGCGGGTTTCGGGAAACACCACGAGCACGACAAAAAACTGTATGACCATACACACGGCGAAGAACACAAAGGGCAAGGCCAGCGTGAACTGGGCCACCATGAGGAAGGTCTGGCCGATGATGGCGTTCATACCCCAGTGCGTCGCGCTTCCCAATGCCTGGCCACGCGAACGCACGACCGTGGGAAAGATTTCGCTCAGGTACACCCAGATGACCGCGCCCTGTGAGAATGCGAAGAACGCGATGAACATGACGAGCATGAGCAGCAGATAGCCCTTGCCCTGCCCTGTGCCCATGATCATCGCAACGCCCGCCAGCGC